>NZ_JALKBB010000068.1:0-3263 GCF_023016025.1 Arenibacter sp. S6351L
ATAAAGAACATAAAAACTGTATCTACTTGGATACAAATTTAAGATATTTATTTTTAATCCGCAGTAAATTTTTGGAATTTTCGACTTGAGTGAGATAATGCACCACAACGCTTGAGCTATGAGTAGTGGGGGAGTAGACCTGTACTTGCCTTTTGTCCATGCACCAAGCAAAAGCTTTACGTTTTCTTTTTACTTTAAAATTTCAAAAGCAAAATCGGAAAGATTTTGCGACTTCATAAATATAGACAAAACTTGGAATGAAAGACCAAGCCCGCATTACTTATAGGTTCTGTTGTACGCAGTGTTTTCTTACATTGTATCTTTCACGTATAGCCTTTTTTCAAAATAGCGTTTTAACCCAATTATACTGTCAATCGTTTTGTCCTTAAAAGGTCCGTATGAATACTCCTGCATATAGCCTCTTAGGATTTTTTCACCAGGACTGTCGAATCGAAGTCCGAATACGGCTGTATAATTTAAATCGGAATCAGTAAAATATTTTTGATTTTGTGTGTCAATCGATAGGCAATTAAAAGTTACAGTTTTAATTAGTTCTTCATTTGAAAAATCGGAATTAAAGTTAATACTGTCATGTAGGGCAATAACAACCTTTATTTTAGCTGTTTCCTCATTTTGTATCGACTTTGAGTTGCAGAAAGCAATGCCTCGTATAGGTTCGGATAGTGGAATAGTATCCTTGTTAAAAATAAACTGATCCCAAACAGTGTTTCTAAAATTAATGGTGTCATTAATAAACTCCTTCTGCTTAAAAATGGAATCTTGCGTCCGCCAGGCTATAGTGTCCATTTTTTCATTCAGAAACCAGGCTCTGTTCGCCTTTTCGCTACCTTTAATGACAAACCATTCTCGAATTTCCCTTAAAATACCGTTGCGGTCGTACAAATTCCATATTCCAAATTTCTTACCTGTTTTAGTTTTTTTTCCATTTTTGAAAAGTACTCCGTTATCGTAATAAAAATAAACACTATCAAATTCTGTTTTCGTAACTGTTCTTTTAAAGATTTGGTTTGGATTCCGTTCATAATATAGAACTTGTTCTGAAAGTCCTTTTTCCAATTTTGAATCTGGTATAGCGCCTGTTTTATCACTTGTATTTTCTTTACAAGCAATTAGCATTATAAAAATTACAATTGTGGCAAATTGATTTTTTGTCATTGCGTACAACGTTTAAGCTATGAGTAGTGCGGAGTCAAGGAATCATTTTTGATTCCGTCTGCGCACGTAGCCAAAGCGTTTTGTTTGCGTTTTATTTTTTAATGTTTTAAATGCCAAATCAAACTGATTTGGCGACCTTATAAATATACACAAACCATTGAAATTAACACCAAAACCTGCATTACTTATAGGTTTTGTTAGCTACAGTTATTTTTTAGCATTAGTTATTTATAAATGCATCAGACTTTGGCCTTTTAAAAGGTTCTGACAAAAATCTATTCGCAATACTGTTAAATAAATCTGGATTAGAGGAAGGAGTAAAATGTGTTTCACCTGGCATAATACAAAGTTGTGCCTTTTCGAGATTTTCATATATTTCAATACTATGCTCGCTTTTAATTACATCTTCATCTCCAGCCAAGATTAATACTTTTGCTTTAACTTTGGAAAGATCTGTGATTGGTATATTAGGTTGTTCTCCAACTAATCCTAAAAGTTGTTTTTTCAAATTCCAATTTTCGGTTTTGTCTTTTTCTTTTATTTTTAATTTTACCACGTCAAATTCTTTTTTGATTATATCAACCACGTATGGATGAACTGCTGTTGTATCTGGTCTTAGATTTGCAGCCATAGACACAATTTTTTTAATCTTGACTTTATTGTTAATTCCCATTTTTAGACCAATTATTCCACCGTCACTCCAGCCAATAATATTTAGGGAATCAAGTTTTAAATGATTTACCAATCCTTCCCAATCTTCTGTGATTTGCTTATACGTCAATGAATCAGTTTTTAATTCAGACTTTCCTTGACCTCGGCTATCCGCAACAATTACTCTGTATTTTTTTTTGAAATAATCTATTTGATTACCCATCCAAATAATACTTCCACCATTTCCATGAATAAGTAAAAGAGGCTCTCCTTCACCATACTCCTCGAAATAAATCCTAGCTCCATTAATTTCAAAATATTTCCCAACAGCTTGGTTGTTGCCATATGGTGTATCAAAATCAAAGTTTAATTGAACTTGAGCAGTTGAGATTAAAGAGAATAAACCTGTAAGAAGGAAAATGAATAATTTTGGTATAATTTTCATCATGTTTTAATTGTAGCTAACGGTTCGGCTAAGCGTAGTGCGGAGGTACGCCGTCTGCGTTAGCAGCGGGCGAGTTGGCGCGCTGGCCCGTTTCCGCCTGTCACGCTAAAGGCGTGGTCTACCCACGAAGCTAAAGTTTATTGTTTAGTTTTATTTTTTGTTTGTCCAAAGCTAAATCCATAAGATTTAGCGACTTTATAAACATACACAGACCTTTCGGTTTTGCCCTAAAGTCCGCATTACGTTTAGGCTTTGTTGTGGTGTCGTTTTTTTATTCAGTTTCACTTTTAAATGCAGGCGGTGGCGGTATATGTGGTACAACTTCCCAAAACGAAATATTTAAAACAATATCAGTTTTCAATGAATCATATTTCATAGCCAATGTATTTACAAAACTTTCAATTCCATCCGTTTTTCCGTCCCGCATAGATTCAATAATTACAAAAAAGTTGTCAGGCTTGTCAGTTGAATTGGATGAATAATAATATGAGAATTCCGTTCGTAACATCGCAGAAAGCGAGTCCAGATTAATTTCCGGTAACATACCTTGGTGATATATTTTGCCCCTGTCGAAAGTCACATAATGTTTTCCTGCAGGGTCAAATATGAACGGTTCACAATATTCGGTAGGATAAATATGCCTAACATTTTTTTTTGTTTCAATTACAATTCTAGGGATACTATCATTACAAGTTACTTCATGAATTCGGTCAACAAAATCTCCATATGTTATAAAATCCCCAAGTCTAAGCGACACTTTTGAACTATCATTTTCTTTTTTCGCATAGCCATATTCCTTTAATTCCCTTTTTTGATTTGTACAGGAAGAAATCAGTAATATTAAAATCAAAAATTTGACAATAATTAGTTTCATTTCGGGATTTTGTAAATGCACCACAACGGTTCGTGTATGATTAGTTGCGGACTTTTCCAACGGAAAATGTCCGCCTGTACCGAAGATAGTTAATTGCAGGAAATTCACTTGTTGAAT
>NZ_JALKBB010000069.1:0-2622 GCF_023016025.1 Arenibacter sp. S6351L
TCAAAAAAAGGCGGCGGCCTACTCTCCCACTTGGTGTAGCAGTACCATCGGCGCAGACGGGCTTAACTTCCCTGTTCGGAATGGTAAGGGGTGGGCCCCGTCGCCATGGCCACCTAAAATCGTTGATGTTTTTCCATGGCCCTTGGGCCATGGTCTGCCCGAACTGCATTGCAGGGCGGGCCACCTAAAAACTTATATACTTTAATGTCCGGTACCCTTCAGCGGATGCTGAGCGTAGCCGAAGCATGACATAATAATGGGACAGGGCGGCCGTTGCGGTCGCACTAAAATAAGGTAAGGTACACGTACAGTTGTTTAAAAAAAGGTTTGTTGCGCCCCGCGGTTTCCCGCGGGACGGCGTTTGCGCAAGCCAACGGGCAATTAGTACCACTCGGCTACGGACATTGCTGCCCTTCCACCTATGGCCTATCGACGTGGTCATCTCCCACGGCCCTTTAAAGAAATCTCATCTTGTGGCGGGTTTCGCGCTTATATGCTTTCAGCGCTTATCCCATCCCGACATAGCTACCCAGCAATGCCCCTGGCGGGACAACTGGTGCACCAGCGGTCGGTCCAACCCGGTCCTCTCGTACTAGGGTCAGGTCCACTCAAATTTCTAACGCCCGCAGTAGATAGAGACCGAACTGTCTCACGACGTTCTGAACCCAGCTCGCGTGCCACTTTAATGGGCGAACAGCCCAACCCTTGGGACCTTCTCCAGCCCCAGGATGTGACGAGCCGACATCGAGGTGCCAAACCCCCCCGTCGATATGAGCTCTTGGGGGAGATCAGCCTGTTATCCCCGGCGTACCTTTTATCCTTTGAGCGATGGCCCTTCCATGCGGAACCACCGGATCACTATGCTCTACTTTCGTACCTGGTCGACCTGTATGTCTCTCAGTCAAGCGCCCTTGTGCCATTGCACTCTGCACACGATTGCCAACCGTATTGAGGGCACCTTTAGAAGCCTCCGTTACTCTTTTGGAGGCGACCACCCCAGTCAAACTACCCACCACGCACTGTCCTCCCATAAGGGAGTTAGGCCCCGGACAAACAAAGGCTGGTATTTCAACAATGACTCCACCACACCTGGCGATGCAGCTTCAAAGTCTCCCAGCTATCCTACACATTGGTTGCCCAAGGTCAATACGAAGCTATAGTAAAGGTGCACGGGGTCTTTTCGTCCCACTGCGGGTAACCGGCATCTTCACCGATACTACAATTTCACCGAGCTCATGGCCGAGACAGTGTCCAGATCGTTGCACCATTCGTGCAGGTCGGAACTTACCCGACAAGGAATTTCGCTACCTTAGGACCGTTATAGTTACGGCCGCCGTTTACTGGGGCTTCAATTCAATGCTTCTCCTTGCGAATGACATCTCCTCTTAACCTTCCAGCACCGGGCAGGTGTCAGGCCCTATACTTCATCTCTCGATTTTGCAGAGCCCTGTGTTTTTGATAAACAGTCGCCTGGACCTCTTCACTGCGGCCCCCGCCGTGGCGGGGGCGACCCTTCTCCCGAAGTTACGGGTCTATTTTGCCTAGTTCCTTAGCCATGAATCTCTCGAGCGCCTTAGAATACTCATCCCAACCACCTGTGTCGGTTTGCGGTACGGGCTGCTTCACTTGGTTTTCTCGGAGGATGTTAAGCTGGATTATCACCTTGGCCGGAGCCTCAGTGTACTATCGGGGCGTCACCGCTCCCTTCAACGTACTATTCCGTCAGTACGCACCAACGCCACATCCCCGTCACTTTTAATGTGAGCAGGTACAGAAATATTAATCTGTTGTCCATCCACTACCCCCTTCGGGTTCGTGTTAGGTCCCGACTGACCCCCAGCTGATTAGCATAGCTGGGGAAACCTTGGTCTTTCGGCGTGCGGGTTTCTCGCCCGCATTATCGTTACTTATGCCTACATTTTCGTTTGTAGCTCCTCCAGCAACCCTTACAGATCGCCTTCAGCGGCACTACAATGCTCCCCTACCCCTCTGTACCGAGTACAGAAGTCACAGCTTCGGTGATATGCTTATGCCCGATTATTATCCATGCGGAACCGCTCGACCAGTGAGCTGTTACGCACTCTTTAAATGAATGGCTGCTTCCAAGCCAACATCCTGGCTGTCAATGCAGTTCCACCGCGTTATATCAACTTAGCATATACTTTGGGACCTTAGCTGGTGATCTGGGTTCTTTCCCTCTCGGACATGGACCTTAGCACCCATGCCCTCACTGCGCAGAAACATTTTATAGCATTCGGAGTTTGTCAGGAATTGGTAGGCGGTGAAGCCCCCGCATCCAATCAGTAGCTCTACCTCTATAAAACTATCTACACGCTGCACCTAAATGCATTTCGGGGAGTACGAGCTATTTCCGAGTTTGATTGGCCTTTCACCCCTACCCACAGGTCATCCCAAGACTTTTCAACGTCAACGGGTTCGGTCCTCCACTGTGTGTTACCACAGCTTCAACCTGCCCATGGGTAGATCACACGGTTTCGCGTCTACTACTACTGACTATGGCGCCCTGTTCAGACTCGCTTTCGCTACGGATCCGCACCTGAAGTGCTTAACCTTGCCAGTAAAAGTAACTCGTAGGCTCATTATGCAAAAGGCACGCCGTCA
>NZ_JALKBB010000006.1:0-235050 GCF_023016025.1 Arenibacter sp. S6351L
CAAATAAGAAACCCCGCAGTTATCGCTGCTGGTTCTTTGTTTTACTTCAAAACCTCAAACTGCGTTTGGCTTTTTCCGCAAAAAAAAGAACCACGACTAAAAAGACGTGGTTTCTTGCTTGTGGTGACCTCGACTGGATTCAAACCAGTAACCTTCTGAGCCGTAATCAGATGCGCTATTCAGTTGCGCCACGAGGCCATTGTAAAAATTCATTTTTCCCGTTTAACGGGCTGCAAATATATTTCTTTTTAAATTTACCACAAAATTACAGCAACCAAAATAAATGGATTTAAAGAAATATATTCGGGATATCCCGGATTTCCCAGAAAAAGGAATCTCCTTTAAGGATATTACGCCCTTATTACAGGATGCTAACGCCTTGGCGATCGCAGCCGAAGCCCTGTTTGAAATGATCAAAAATAAAAAGGTAGATAAAGTAGTGGGTATGGAGAGTCGCGGGTTTTTCTTCGCACCCCTATTGGCAACCCGACTCAATGCCGGCTTTGTCCCCGTTAGAAAGCGCGGAAAGTTGCCGCATCAAACAATTAGTGAGCCCTATGCCCTGGAATATGGTACGGATGTTCTGGAAATTCATGTGGATAGTATAATAAAAGGGGAGAAGGTACTTATTCATGATGATGTACTGGCTACCGGAGGGACAGCAAAAGCTGTTTGTAAACTTATAGAAAAGTTGGGTGGAGAAGTAGTGCAGTGCAACTTTTTGTTGGAACTAAAGTTTTTAAAGGGCAGGGACAAGTTGTCCGATTACCCCATTGAGGCCCTTATACAATATTAATCCAAGGCATTCGTGGTTACTAAGTAACGCCAACCTATAATGGCCATTTGTATTTTTGTGGCCTTTGAAAGGTCTAGCTGTTTTTTTGAATAGGACGGCAATACCAACTTATTTAATTTTGCCAGAAGTTTAAAGAATTTTTTTTTCATCCGTTACAATTGTTTTTGGGATTGGATCCTAAAGTTAGTGGCTTATGTTCATATTGGTACAAATATAGGGACTAAGTGGAAAAAAGGTATATGGTTTTGATTTGTAGGTTCAAATGCACCTTGAAAAGGGTGTCATCATCGATAAAGTGTATTATAGATCATAAGATGTACCCCAAATATTGTGAGTTTTAGAATAAAACGTATTTTTGCGCAAAATTTAAGAGTAATGAGCACAAATAGAACATTTACCATGATTAAGCCCGATGCCGTTGAGAATGGACACATCGGTGGAATTTTGGACAAAATAACTTCGGCCGGATTCAAGATCGTGGCAATGAAATATACGCAATTGAGCAGAAGGGATGCACAAGCGTTTTATGCAATACATAAGGAACGTCCTTTTTTTGGGGAATTGGTTGATTTTATGACCAGAGGGCCAATTGTATCCGCTATCCTGGAAAAGGATAATGCGGTTGAAGATTTTCGCGCCTTGATCGGTGCAACAAACCCTGCAGATGCTGCAGAAGGGACTATACGAAAATTGTTCGCTACCTCAATAGCTGAAAATGCGGTACATGGTTCTGATAGTGACGAAAATGCTGCCATAGAAGGTGCATTTCATTTTGCTGGAAGGGAAATTTTCTAAGAACCTATTTTCATATTATTAAAAAACACGCCCAAAGGCGTGTTTTTTTTGTGTTAATGTAAATCGGAAACTTATCTCAGAACAATTTTTGTGATTAGATCCTTTCCCAATTCCTCGTTCAATAATTTTATGATCTTGGATTTGCCCAAGCTTAGCTCCTCTCTAAGTACGGATGAAGATAGTGAAACAAAAAGGGTGTCGCTCCGTAATTCTATGGCCGTAGTATAGTTGTTAACACCATTGCCCATGAGATTTATCCAAGCTTCACGAGCATTTACACGGTCCATTCCCTTTTGTAATTTATTTTCAGAAATAAATTCCTGCAGGGCTTCACCAAGCCTAAGGTTGTCGTTTTTTCTCTTAGCCATTTTTACTCAATATTAATGGGTTCAAATCTTTTGTAGTGGTATTTTATGTTTTCCTCACTTAGAACTGTAAAGTTATTCTCCGATAGATTCACAATTTTTTCATGCCATTCGCTCAGATCTGTTGCGTAGTTTATGGTAAAAACACCGTCTTTCTCATAAATAGTAAACAATTCCGCATCATTGGAAGTATCGTAGGTTCCGTTAAATTTTGGTTGTACCTTTTTTCGATATCCCTTTAGGTCGTTTATTTCAATGTAGTCTATACTGGTATTAACTGTGTATTCCTTTTCGCTGCCATCCGGGAAAGAAACTTTTTCTATCTCCCAGTAGCCGTTCAAATAGGGTAAATCCAGTTTATCCACTTTATTTTGGCAGCCAGCAAGGCCAATTAAGATAACTATAATATAAACATATCGCATACTACAATTTAAATATTTTATAGGATTGATGTATTTTTTTTACAACTTCCTCCGTTCTATCGGCATGGGTGTCACTAAGGAATATTTGTCCAAAATTTTCTTCATCTACCAAATTAATGATATGGGCCACCCGGTTTTCGTCCAATTTGTCAAAAATATCATCTAAAAGTAACAAGGGCGTAGTTCCGGCCTGTTTTTTTATAAAGTAAAATTGTGCCAGTTTTAAGGCGATCAAGAATGATTTCTGCTGCCCTTGGCTACCAAATTTTTTTATTGGGTGACCATCTATCTCAAAGTTGAGGTCATCTTTATGTGTGCCAACACTTGTGTATTGAAGGGCTTTATCCTTTTCCAGACTCCGTTCCAATAAAGTTAAGAGATCGTTGTCCAATAACTTGCTATCATACGTTAAGTTTACGGGCTCTTTTCCGCCCGAAATGGCAAGATACTGTTCCTTGAATATAGGTATGAACTCTTCCAAGAATTTGGCCCTTTTTGAAAAAATTGTACTTCCGTATTCCTGAAGCTGTTCATTATAGATGGCCAAAGTGGTTTTGTCAAAAGTCTGGTTAACGGCAAAATACTTTAGAAGGGAATTTCTCTGACTTAGGGTTTTGTTATACTTGATCAGATTTTGTAGGTAGTCCTTATCGGACTGTGAGATTACACCATCCATAAACTTTCTTCTGGTTTCACTGCCTTCAATGATCAGGTCACGGTCTGCCGGCGAAATAATGACCAAGGGCAGAAAGCCAATATGGTCAGAGAATTTATCGTAAGCCTTGCCATTGCGTTTGATGATTTTCTTCATCCCCTTTTTTAGGCTGCAGAGAATCCTTTCTTCCCTGTCATTTTTTTGAAATTCCCCATCGATCACGAAAAAATCCTCTTCGTGCTTTATATTTTGGGTAGCAACTGGATTAAAATAACTTTTTCCAAAGGAAAGGTGGTAAATGGCATCCAAAACATTGGTTTTACCAACCCCATTATCGCCCACGAAACAATTTATTTTGGCATCGAATTCGAAATTTTCGGACGCAAAGTTTTTATAATTAATAAGTGATAATTTCTTTAGAAACATTCTGACTTGTAAAATATTTAATTTTATTCCTCCCGGAAACTATAAAATATCCAAAAATAACGAATAAATACCCGTTCGGTTTTGGATAAAAACTTTATTTTTGCGCGATTAATAAAATTCAAAAATGGCAACATACAAGAAAAGAGGTTTTAAACCTAAAAATAAAGAAGAGGAGATTTTGTTGGATGAGCAGGAAAGTACAACTGCAGAGGTATTTAGTTCGTTGGATGAAGGAGCTTCCAGATCGGAGGAATGGGTTTCCAGAAATCAAAATTATATTCTTGGTGTAATTGGGGTGATTGCCGTGGCTGTTTTGGGTTATATGGCGTATTTTCAATTTGTGGAGAAGCCAAAGGAAGCAAGTGCTGCCAATGAAATGTTATATCCACAACAATATTTTGATCAAGCATTAGCGGCTACCGCTGAAAAGGATTCCCTATTTACCCTAGCCTTGAACGGGGCAGAAGGTAAGTATGGATATTTGGATATAATTGAAGAGTACAATGGTACTCCTGCAGCCAATTTGGCCAAATATTCGGCTGGGATGGCTTATTTGAATATGCAGAAATATGACGAAGCCATAAAGTATTTGGAAGGATTTTCATCCGATGATTTAATTTTGGGTGCCTTGGCAAAAGGTGGTTTGGGTGATGCTTTTCTTCAATTGAACCAGCCTAGTGATGCCTTGGGATATTATGAGCAGGCTTTTGCCCATAGTGCCAATGACTTTACAACTCCTAAATTTTTGTATAAAGCTGGTGTTACCGCTTTGGAATTGAAGGAAAATAGTAAGGCGCTAAAATATTTCCAAAGAATAAAGGATGAATACCCAAGCTCGGATGAAGCTAGGACTATTGATGCATTTATAGGTAAGGCAAAAAACAACTAGTATGGCTACGGCTAATAAAAATTTATCGGCTTACGATAAAACAACAATCCCAAACGCGAAGGATCTTCGGTTTGGGATTGTTGTTTCAGAGTGGAATGAGACAATTACCGAAGGACTTTACGATGGGGCTATGGAGGCGCTTTTGGATTGCGGTGCCAATGCGGAAAATATTATTCGATGGAACGTTCCTGGGAGTTTTGAACTTACCTTTGGCGCCAAGAAAATGATAGAATCCAAGAAGGTGGACGCTGTTATTGCCATAGGAAGTGTAATTCAGGGGGAGACCAAACATTTCGATTTTGTATGTAGCGCTACTGCACAGGGGATAATGGATTTGAACGTAAGGACCCAAGTTCCTGTTATTTTTTGTGTTCTAACGGATAACAATATGCAGCAGGCTATAGACCGTAGTGGGGGTAAACATGGTAATAAAGGAGCCGAGGCGGCTATAGCGGCCATAAAAATGGCAAGCCTTCGCTAGTTTCCAAAAATTTTCTTTATTGAGCTTGTTGGTTTTGATGAAAAATAGGCGTATTTCCTGTAATTGTTAACATTTTTTGGCAAGGGATTTAAGGCATGTTTTTTGTTTTTGAGTAACTTTGAAACAATAAGGATTATGGGAAAGTTTTCGAAATTACGCAAAAATAAAAAGTTCAATTATACACCTCGCTACTTCAACGATAAAGGTGAGGGAAGTCCGTACAAAATAGAACATAAACTAGACAAATTTAGACCTACTATGGACGGTCGTAGCGGGCTTAAAGGCAAGTTCGGTAGGGCTATGGACGATCTGAAACAATCCGGAAGCCGAAATCAAAAAATTAGAACCCTTATAATAATTGCCGTCCTGATTCTTATTTTTCTTTACATCATAGATTTCGATCTATCTATCTTTATAACTCGATAATGGCAGATATTATTAAGCTTTTGCCAGACCATGTTGCCAACCAGATTGCCGCAGGGGAAGTAGTTCAACGTCCGGCCTCGGTAGTGAAGGAGCTTATGGAAAATGCTATAGATGCAGGGGCTTCTACCATAAAATTAGTGGTGAAGGACGGTGGAAAAACACTTATCCAAGTAATTGATGATGGCGTAGGAATGAGCGTTACCGATGCCCGACTAAGTTTTGAGCGGCACGCAACATCCAAGATTCAAAAAGCGGAAGATCTTTTTCAGCTGAATACCAAGGGTTTTAGGGGAGAGGCCTTGGCCTCCATTGCCGCTATTGCCCATGTGGAAATGCAGACAAGAACGGCTGATGATGAGGTGGCTACGCATATTAAGATTGAGGGCAGTAAGATTATATCACAAGAAGTGACCGTGGCTCCGAAGGGGACCTCTATGATGGTGAAGAATTTGTTTTTTAATATTCCCGCCAGACGAAATTTCCTTAAATCCAACAATGTGGAACTGCGTCATATTTTGGATGAATTTCACAGAGTAGCCCTGGCCCATTCATCTATCAATTTTCATTTTTATAATAACGGAAGTGAATTGTTCAACCTGCCCAATTCCAATAGTAGGCAGCGAATTGTGAATATTTTTGGTGCCAAGACCAATGAAAAGTTGGTCCCGGTAAATGAGGATACACAAGTAGTACAGATAAGCGGTTATATAAGTAAGCCGGAATACGCAAAAAAGAGTAGGGGAGAGCAGTTTTTTTTTGTAAACAATAGGTTTATAAAAAGCCCATACCTGCATCACGCTATTTTGGGAGCTTTTGATGGACTTATCAAAAAGGAAAACCATCCGGGGTATTTCTTGTATTTAACCGTGGATCCGGGTTCTATCGATATCAATATCCATCCTACCAAAACGGAAATTAAGTTTGATGATGAGCATACCCTTTATGCCATTTTAAGGTCTACCGTGAAACATAGTTTGGGACAATTCAACGTAATCCCGTCCTTGGATTTTGAGCAGGATCAAAATCTGGAAACGCCATATGACTACAAGAATAAATCTGCGGAATTGCCCAGAATTAACGTGGATTCGAGTTTTAATCCTTTTAAGGAAGGCTCAGGAACCGGAACGGCACAACGGCCAAGCTTTCAAAAACAGAATACAAAAAGTTGGGATAGCTTATATGTTGGAATGGAATCCAATATAGGGAAGAATTCTGGGTTTAGTAGTGTAAGCTTCGAATCCGATACTATTACAGGTTCTATTTTTGAGAATAAAAAAGAGACCATTGACACTGGTACGACCACTTTGCAATTAAGGAGAAAATACATTGTGACCACAATTAAATCCGGCATGGTGGTCATAGATCAGAGTAGGGCGCATCAAAGGGTACTCTATGAAAAGTTTTTGAAAAATATAACCATCAAGGAGGCAGTTAGCCAACAACTGTTATTTCCCTTATCTTTGACGTTTTCCAAATCCGATTGCGCTATTATTGAAGAAATTCAGGATAGTTTAACCACGGTAGGGTTTGTTTTTGATAGTATTAGTGGGGAAGAGGTAACGGTAACAGGGGTGCCCCTGTCCGTCCCGGAAAGTGAGGTAGGGATTATTCTAGATCAATTGATATCGGACTATCAGCAGGATTTTGTGGTTGATGGCTTTTCGCAGACCGATATATTGGCAAAAACCTTGGCCAAATCCTTATCGGTAAAAACAGGAGAGATATTGGACAGCGATTCCCAGTTGGCTCTGGTAAACGATTTGTTTGCCTGTAAGGAATCTGGGGTAAGTCCTTTTAATAAACCAATATACGTCACCATTACCGAGGACGATATTGATAAAAAATTTATATAAATGGGTAGGATTACGGACGCAGTAAAGCATTTGATAATTATAAATGTGTTGTTTTTTGTGGCAACTCAATTATACGGTGATCAAATGTACCAATGGTTTTCCCTTTGGTTTCCGAAAAATGAAAATTTTGGGTTTTGGCAGGTTATATCGCACATGTTTATGCATGGTGGATTTATGCATATTTTGTTCAATATGTATGCTCTATGGGCCTTTGGTTCACCACTGGAGCGTATGTGGGGAAGAAATAAATTTTTCTTCTTTTATTTCTCGGCAGGAATCGGGGCTGCCTTGATCCACACAGGCGTGAACTACTATTATTTTAATCAAGGGTTGGACGCTCTAGTAAGTTCAGGAATTCCCAAAGAACAGATAATGGAAATTATTACTGGTGGCAAATACAGTCCCAGTTGGTACGATGTAGCCTCCAAGAGTACCATAGATAATTTTTTGGGTGCTTATAATACTCCTGCGGTAGGAGCTTCCGGTGCCATATATGGTGTTTTGGTGGCCTTTGGAATGTCTTATCCCAATAGTGAACTTTTTTTAATGTTTATTCCAGTCCCTGTAAAGGCCAAATATTTTATCCCTGTATTAATTGGGCTTGATTTGTTTTCAGGGGTAACGGGGTATTCAATTTTTGGAAACGGAATAGCTCATTTTGCCCATGTCGGCGGTGCGTTATTTGGGTTTATAATGATGTGGTATTGGAAAAAAAATCAGTTTAACAACAATCGCTGGGACAGGTAATGGGCAATCAGAATATTAGGTATTATTACAACAGGTTAAATATTGCTGAAAGGCTTATAGTCATTAATGTGGCGGTATTTATTCTTAGTGGATTGCTAAAGATATTGTTTGGTTTTTCTGGGGATAGCATTATTGGATGGTTTGAACTTCCAAAGGACTTTTTTCATTTTCTAACCCAGCCATGGTCCATTGTCACCTATTCTTTTTTTCATTCCGGGTTGGGCCATATTTTTTGGAACATGTTGATGCTGTATTATGCGGGTAGAATATTTATGAACCTCTTTGATAATCGCAGGTTTCTCAATGTGTACTTTTTAGGGGTAATTCTTGGGGGAATGATATTCTTATTGAGTTATAATATATTTCCCGCCCTATTGGGTATAAATACATCCTTGATAGGTGCCTCTGCCGGGGTTACTGCTGTACTAATATTTGTTTGTTCCTATTTGCCCAATCAGGAGGTGAGAGTTATTTTTTTTAATGTAAAACTGTGGCATATAGGGGTCTTTGTTGTGCTGTTGGATCTTATTCAAATTTCAATGGGAGGTAATGTAGGAGGCCGTTTGGCCCATTTGGGCGGTGCCGCATTGGGTTATTTTTATGCACGCCAGCTTATTAACGGCAACGATATAGGTAGCGGTTTTGCCAAGTTTTTGGATGCCATTGCCAATTTATTTAAGCGAAGTGAACGAAAAGCACCCTTAAAAACGGTTTATCGCAAAGAGAACCGAGGAGGGGCCAGTACAGAAAATTATGATAAAGAAAGTCGGCAACGTAAAATAGATGCTATTTTGGATAAGATTAGCAAGTCTGGTTACGAAAGTCTTTCCAAAGCTGAAAAGGATTTTTTATTTAAGGCAGGAAAAGAATAAAACGTGAAGAACCTTAATTTTATTGATAAATTCTTGTTCTTCATAAATGCGATTTTTGCACTTCTGTTGTTTATTTCTTGTTTTGTGCCACAAATTTCTGTGACACATTTTGCTTATTTTTCTATTCTGAGCCTTACGGTACCTGTATTGGTTCTTTTCAATTTACTTTTTTTGACCTACTGGCTGTTTAAAAGAAAGAGGCAATTATGGCTATCTGCCTTTGTATTGGTGCTTGGTTATTTCTTCTTGGGAAATTTTTTCAAGTTTAAATTGGCCGAAGAGGAAATCAAGGAAAAGGACCTGAGTATCATGAGTTACAATGTTAGGGGATTCAATAAGTACGACTTGCTTAATGACCCGTCGGCTGAAGGGCGTATAATGGAATTTATTACCTCTGAAGCCCCTGATATATTATGTATTCAGGAGTTTAGCCGTATTAAGGATAGGCAGCTAAAGAAGATGTATCCCTTTAAATTTATTACCGGCTATAAATCTAGTGAAAAGAGATCCGTTCAAGCCATTTATTCAAAATTCGTAATAATCAATAGTGGATCCTTGGATTTTCCCGATAGTGGAAATAATGCCATTTTTGCCGATATCGTTGTTAACAAGGACACCTTAAGGCTATATAACCTTCATTTGGAGTCTCATAGGATCATACCTAGTGTAAGGCGATTATCAAATGAACCCAAGGCGAGGTTGCTGAAAAGGTTGAGCAAATCCTTTGCAAAACAGGGAGAGCAGGCGCAATTGGTGGAGAAGCATATGGAAGCCGCGCCCTATAAGAAAATTGTATGTGGGGATTTTAACAACACCCAATTTTCCAATGTCTACAAGGTAATCAAAGGGGATATGAACGATTCCTTTACCGAACAGGGAACAGGTTATGGCCGGACCTTTAATTTTAGATATTACCCTGTTAGAATAGATTTTATTTTGGCCGATGAAGCTTTTGAAATTAAGGCCCATAGAAATTTCGACATAAAATTATCGGATCATTTCCCGGTAATGGCATCGATTAAAATAGACTCCAATTAGTTTGTTTCCCACAAAATAAGAACCCTAACTTTTTTACCCTTTACGGTTCCTACTTATTATAAGCGCTAGGAACTGTTCCAATCGTCAACGAGCCGTTAAAATACTTTCTTGGCAGTTTGTTCCTCCGATGTAACACCGGGTGGTAATTCTATTATTTTAAAATTTTTAAACTGGATTTCTGCACCTTCGGACTCCAGGCATAAGTAACCTTTTTTGATGGACGATTTGCTTATGCCATTTACAAATTTACCATTTACGGAGAGTTTTATGGTTCCATCTACACATACCACTTTGTAACTGTTCCATTGCTCCTTGCCAAGTGCCCTATTTTCGATGGATTTACTTCTGGTGCCCCTAGGGTTGTCGGGTGTTGTTTTAACTCCGCCAACGCCAAAAAGTTCGCCGTGTACGTATGCTATGGGAGGCTTTACCCCATCACGTATATTTTGGTTTACCCAATCCAGTTCCAGCATTTGCACTTCCACGCCTCCCGGTAAGCGATCTTTTTCGCCTGGTATGGCATCGCTCCACACAAATACTCCAGAATTTCCACCTGCTTCCATATGTCGCCATTCCACAAGCATGATAAAGTTCTCATATTGCTTTTCTGAACGCATAACGCCAATGGGCAGACCAGAACAAATAAGTATGTCCTTTTCTTTTCGCCAAGTTTCCGGATCTGTATTTACATTGATCCAGTTAATGGGTTTCTCTTTTACCTTTTCCTTGCTGGCCAATTGTTCCAAAGTGGTTTCGGTACCAAAGCTTATTGGTTTGCTTTGGGCCAAGGCATTTAAACTTGTTGCCAAGGTAAACAACAGGCAAAGGTTTGTAAATATCTTCATTGGGTTGTTTGGTTTATGTTAATTGATTGAATGCCTTGGCTCATAATACTATTTTGACAGGATGTAGCGTCTTAAGTACGTTTGGGTAAATTATATAAATTTAGTTTTGCCGGGAACGGCCACGGGTTGTGTTGGCCATTTTAAATCCCAATTATATTCATCCACTTTGGGACCTAGGCTTTCCTGTGAATTAAAGGCCTGTTCCCAGCTAATGGTCTGGCCGGTATAGCCAACCATACGTGCCCATATGGCCAGCATGGTACTTGTGGCCATCCATTCGCCATTGTTGATCGGATTTCCATTTCTGATGGAAGCGAAAAGCTCATCGTGCTCTGTCTGGAACATATTATTTCTTTCACCGTCATATGTCCATTTGTTCTTTCCTGTTATTTCGTACTTACGACCAATATGTACTATGGCACTACCCTCACTGCCAAATACTTCAACACTATTTTTGTGGGACGTATCACTTTGTTGTCTAGTAAAGTGGTACCCTTTAGCCCCGTTGTCGTATTCGAATTCCACGGCAAAATGATCAAATATATTACCGTATTTTTTGTCTACCCTAACTTGTCTTCCCCCAGTTCCAGTGGCACTTATGGGCATTTTATCTCCCATCACCCAAGACATCATGTCTAAACTATGAACGGCCTGTTCCACGACAAAATCCCCCGATAACCAATTGTAATAATACCAGTTGCGCATGTTGTATGTCATATCGGTCCAGTCTGGTTGTCGTTCCTTGTACCAAGCTTCCCCTCCATGGCGGAAAGTGGTAACGGTTCTAATATCTCCAATAGCTCCATCCAAAACGCGGCCATATACTGCCCTATTGGGATAGTCATACCTAAAACAGAAGCCGGATACCAGGGATAGTTTTTTTTCTTTGGCCATTTTTGCTGCAGCAAGCACTTTGTGCACGCCGGGAGCATCCACTGCCACCGGTTTTTCACAGAAAACATGTTTTCCAGCATTAACAGCTGCGGTTAGATGGTCTGGTCTAAATGCGGGTGGTGTAGTTAATAAGACCACATCTACGCCAGATTCAATTACTTTTAGATAGGCATCGAAACCTATAAACTTCTTCTGCTTGTCCACTTTTATTTTGTCGCCTGCAATCTTCAACAGCGCGGAATGCGCTTCCTCCAGTCGATCTTCAAAAACATCGCCCATGGCATAGAGAACTACATTGGGGTCGGCTTCCAAGGCTTGGGCGGCAGCTCCGGTTCCCCGTCCGCCACAACCGATGAGGCCTACTTTTAGAGGGGAGTCCTTATATGCAGTTGTAGCTCCAAAAGAAATAGCAGGATATGTCAGCGAACTCCCTATAATTGCTATCCCCGATTTTTTTATAAAATCCCTTCTTCCTGGGGTAGGAGAGTGCGTAGATGTATGGTCTTTCATTTTATTGTTGTCAATTAGATTTACTCTTGTTTAAAGTTCATACAAAATAGCAATAATTTTCTTAAGTCCTTAAAATGGTCTTTTCCCGGTTTTTTATTGTGGTAGTCTTATTATTAGGAAGAATATTGAGTGGTAATGGGTAGTGAGGCCAATTAACGATATATGGATAAAACAGGAGGCAGGTGTAGTTTGCCAACCGTAAATGGGTGTCATGAAAGGACCTTACATTAAGTAGCAGTCTACGGTGTCTGCCAATATGTGTATTAAAAAGGCAATTCCGAAGATCCTGGTTTTTGTAAAAAAAAGTAATAGGAAGTAACCGGCAATGGCCCAATACATATGTAAGGGGTGAAAGTTGATACTGCATCGGCCTGGGTCAAAAATGGGGTCTGCCAATAGGTGATCTAAATCCAAAAGAATTCCAGCCAACAGTATCAAGATTATTTTTAGGCGGTGTTCCTTAAAGAAAACCAGACCAATAATAATTGGAAGTATAAAATGAATTCCATAATGCAAACAAAACCTAAGCATTGGATAGGTTTAGGTTCAAGTTTTTTAGATGGGTCAAGGCGTTGGTACCTTCATTGAACAAAAGGTCCAAAATACTTAGATTAGGAATAAAGTCATTTCTGTCCTCAAATACTTGTACATATTGTGCCTGTTGAAATTGAAGCTTTGTTTTGGAATTGATTAAAGTCCTCCCGTCAATTTTGTCGGTAACATCAACCTCAAATACTTTGGTCCTGTCCAAGGGCATTTTAATTTGCAAACATTCGCATATGGTCTCGATTGTTTTCAAATTAAAATCCATTAAAGAGTGGAATGTATTGTGGTACAATGGGGCAATATCATCTTCATAGAACTCGAAGAAGGGAGAGGTTCTATACGCTGTTTCCAGGGTTCGCCAATGTTGTCTCTGCCAGGGATAATCGTTGTCCATTTGTACATCACTGTACCTTTGCTTCCCTTTTTTGTTACCAACGTGTTTTATGGGTATTGTGAGCATGTGCATCCCTAGGTCCGTACAAATATAACACCTGTTTCGAAAAGTTTGTTTTTGAAAATTGTCCATTACTTCCCAACAAATATCATTTTGAACAATAGCGGCAAAATTGGCGATATTGGGAAAATAACCAGGATGAAGCAGAAGTGTCATAGTTTCTATGATTGATCAATGTAATAATTGTTTAATGTATCAATGGGATATATGATAAGTTTGAATTGAACAATTGGTACATTTAATTATTTTTAATGGATGCTTTAACCATCCACTTTCTTCTTTTTCCTAAAGAAATCAAATATGAACCAGGCGGCCAACAGGATCAAGAAATACTTAAAGTAGGAGGTAGGCTCACCATCTCCGTTTACAGTAGTAAATACCCTGTCCCATCTTACCTTCCAGTTACTCATGCCATCGTTGATGCCATCAATACTCATCCATATAAAAATAGGGGTACCTACAATGTGGTCTTCAGGGACATAGCCCCAGAATCTACTGTCTTCGGATCTATGTCTGTTATCTCCCATCATCCAATAGTAATTCTGTTTAAAAGTGTAGGAATCGGCAACTTCGCCGTTAATGAGGATTTGATTTCCATTCACTTTAATGTCATTTCCTTCGTATTCCTTAATTATCTTTTCATAAATGGGGAGTACCTCTATGTTAATGGGAACCGTTTTTCCTTTTTCGGGAATATATATCGCACCCATATTGTCCACAGTACCTGCATGCGCTGCATTTTGTGGAAATACGGAGGTATCGGGATTTTTATAGGAAAATTTGTTGATAGAGGTAATTCCATCCTTACCTGTATAGCTTTTGGCCTCTGCCTCGGTTAAATTAAAGAGCGCCATATTCTTCATGTCCTCGGACTTTAAATAGTCCTTCACCTTTTGGTTGCCCACATTGCCCGCGTAATAGGTATAGGATGAATCGGATTTTATTTTTTCCAAATTCATGGCTTGTATTACCTCGGTAGCCCGTTCCTGTTGGAGAGAGCTGTTGGGAACGCGTATTACATTTCCGGATAGGTTCTCCCTGCCCAAAAGTTCTATAGCGGCATTCGAAAATTGTCCGTCTACGGTAACCGTATGCAAGAATTCTGGCTTTGCCCTATAAGGTAAAACGGTTTTTTCCCCGTTGATGTAAACATAGCCATCTTTAATGGTCAACGAATCTCCAGGTACCCCAACACAACGTTTTACATAGTTGGATTTTTTGTCGATGGGTTTGCGTACCCCTTGCTGTTTTTTAAAGAACTGGTATACGGTATCTGCCGGCCAGCTAAATACAACAATATCGTTTCGTTTTACTTTTTTAAACCCGGGAAGTCTTAAATATGGTAATTGTAATTTATTCCAAATAGAAGTTTTGTAGGTAGCAGGGTCAACATCCGCAACATAGGATCTGGTCTTTAGTACGGGAAGCGTATCGTGGACCATGGGTGCGGCAACAGTGGTCATTGGTATCCTTGCCCCATAATGAAATTTACTTACAAAAAGGAAATCACCGACGAGCAGGGTTTTTTCCAAGGAACTGGTGGGGATAACAAAGGGCTGTATCAAATAGGTGTGGACCAAAGTAGCGGCTACAATTGCAAATACAATAGAGCTAACCCATTCACCGAGTGCGGTTTTGGGATGAATGTCCCTGTTTTCAATATATTTTACGTCCTCAAAATAGTTTACGTAATAGATATACAGTCCTAAAGTTAATATGGCCAGCCAGGTATCCAGCAAACTATTTTTCCCAAAACTTCTAAGGGTTTCGACCCAGACCACGGGAAACATCAATAAATTAATGATCGGGATAAAAAGTAAAATAACCCACCATTTCGGCCTATTGATAATCTGCATCAGCACAATGGCGTTGTAAACTGGGATTGCAGCTTCCCATGCTTTTCTTCCTGCTTTTACATATAATTTCCAGGTACCTAAAAAATGTATCACCTGAATAATTAAAATAAATATAATCCACTGAGTGCCGTTCATATTGGTAATTATTATCTAAAGATTGATAATTGTAAAAGTATTGATCAATCGTTAGGTCATTTTAAGTCGTTCTTTGTTACGTTATTTAACTAAGGTTTAACACGTCCTTCATTGTGAAAACCCCTGTTTTTCCAACGATCCACTCCGCAGCAATCACTGCTCCTAGAGCAAAACCTTCCCTATTGTGGGCGGTATGTTTAATTTCAATGCCATCCACTTCGCTTTCATATGAAACGGTGTGGGTTCCGGGAGTATCGGCGATACGCTTGGCCGTTATGGGAATTTCCTTGTCCCCCGCACTGTCCAATTTCCAATTGGTGTAATTAGTGTTGTCAATAACACCTTCGGCGAGAGTAATGGCCGTTCCGCTAGGGGCATCCAATTTTTGGGTATGGTGGATTTCTTCCATGGCAATCTGATATTGCTCTTGGGATGCCATCAATTTTGCCAAATAGGAGTTTAGCTCAAAAAAAAGGTTGACACCCAGACTAAAATTGGAGGCGTAAATGAATGCTCCATTATTTTTTTTACATAATTCCACGGCTTTTTGGTAATCCTGAAGCCAACCCGTAGTTCCGGAAATTATGGGAACATTGTGTTCCAGACAGTTTTTAATGTTTCCATAAGCGGCGTTGGGCATGCTAAAATCGATAGCAACGTCTATTTCGGAAAAATTTATATCAGTAGCGTCCAAATCAATTTTAGCTACAATATGATGGTTTCTTTTTAGGGCGATCTTTTCAATCATTTTACCCATTTTACCATATCCGAACAAGGCAATATTCATAAATTAAAACTTAATGGTTAATGCCATACCATAAACTGGTTTGGCGGTAATAGCGTCCATGTCCAAAAATGGTTTAAAATCCATACTAAGGTCATCATCCACGTTAAATTGTTTTAAATGCGAATCCACATTGGCATCCACAATATTCAGGGCGTACATCCCAATGGTGACAAGAAGCCATAAATCCCGGTCTTCCTGATATCTTTCCTGTGCACTTTCCAACGCTGCTTCCGAAAAATCAGGATCTGCCCCAGGGGCATTGGGTGTTCCCAGATCATAAAATTCATCATCCGTAAAACCGGCCTGGCGGCGTTTGAATGCCGTTCTAAAACGGTCATAGAGGTCGTCGTTGTATATATAGCCATATATTCCACCACCAATAATGGCATAAACAATGGGGGCTTTCCAATAACGTTTGTTATATATTTGGCCAAGTCCGGGGAACACAGCGGAGTAGAAGGCAGCCTTACTTGGTGCCAAAGGATTAATGGCTTTTTTTTTGACTTTAAGGGTGTCGACCACGGTAACCCCCTCTTTTTTAAGAGAGGTTCTAATAGAATCGGATACCTGGGTATTGTTTTCTTCCTCCTGCCCTAGTCCAAAGGTGATAAAAAGAAAATATATAGCCAGTGATACAAGATATTTACTCACCCGTAATCAATTTTTTTAACCGATTGAATTCTTCCTTGGAGTGAAAGGGGATGGTGATTTTGCCTTTACCTTTTTCAGAGGCCTTAATGTCTACTTTTACGGATAAATAATCCGAGAACGTACCAAGGTTTTTGCTAATAAAATCAGGGCTTATGGCAGCTTTCTTTGAATCTTTGCCAGATGGGGCCGCTACCGGTGCTACGTTGGTGTTGCCTTCCTGATAATCCTTTACAGCTTTTTCCGTATCCCTCACCGATAGATTTTCGCCTACAATTTTTTCGTAAAGGGCAATTTGGTCCTGTTTTTTTTCCACATTGACCAATGCCCGTCCATGGCCCATGCTAACAAAACCGTCACGTATACCGGTTTGTATAATGGGATCCAATCGTAACAAGCGCAAATAGTTGGTAATCGTAGAGCGTTTTTTGCCAACCCTTTCGCTCATCTTTTCCTGGGTCAATTGTATTTCATCGATCAATCTTTGGTAGGATAGTGCAATTTCAATGGGATCTAAATCCTGTCGTTGAATGTTTTCAACCAAGGCCATTTCCAGGGATTCCTGGTCGTTGGCAATACGGATATAGGCGGGTATGGTTTCCAGTCCAATTAATTTGGATGCCCTGTACCTACGTTCCCCTGAAACTAATTGATATTTGTTGAAATCCAGCTTTCTTACCGTTATTGGCTGTATTACTCCCAATTCTTTGATGGAAGAGGCCAATTCCTGCAGTGCTTCATCATTGAAATTGGAACGGGGCTGAAATGGATTCACATCTATGGAGTCCATATCCAATTCCACAATATTGCCCACAACCTTATCGGCATTCTTGTCGGTGGCCGACTGAATATCGTTTTCCGGGTCTTTCAATAGGGCTGATAATCCGCGGCCCAACGCTTGTTTTTTTATTGCTTTCGCCATTATACTGTCTCCTTGTTTTTCACAACTACTTCATTTGCCAAATTTAAATAATTGGCAGCTCCTTTGCTACTGGCATCATATTTAATAATGCTTTCCCCATAACTAGGGGCTTCGCTCAACCTTACATTTCTTTGAATTATGGTATCGAAGACCATTTCGGAAAAGTGCTTTTTTACCTCTTCCACTACTTGGTTGGAAAGCCTTAATCTGGAATCGTACATGGTAAGTACCATACCTTCTATATCCAATTCAGGATTGTGTATTTTTTGAACACTTTTAATAGTGTTCAATAATTTGCCCAATCCTTCCAATGCAAAATATTCACATTGTATAGGAATCATAACAGAATCGGCCGCAGTAAGGGCGTTTAATGTTAAAAGACCTAGGGAAGGCGCACAATCTATAAGAATATAATCGTACTTGTCCTTAAGATGGCGAATGGCATTTTTCATCATATATTCCCTGTCGTCCTTGTCTACCAATTCAATTTCGATGGCCACAAGATCTATATGTGCCGGGATAAGATCTACATTTGGGGAGGAGGTCTTAACGATGGTTTCTTCGGCTGTTTTGGTGTGTTCCAATAGTTGGTAGGTTCCCAATTCAATACTATCCACATCCAATCCTAGTCCGGAAGTTGCATTAGCTTGGGGGTCAGCGTCTATTAGTAATACTTTTTTTTCCAATACACCCAAAGAGGCGGCTAAATTTACCGAAGTAGTAGTTTTTCCTACACCACCCTTTTGATTAGCAATAGCAATTATTTTGCCCATTATCATAGTAAGTTAGGGGGTAAAAATACGATTATTTAAGTTGTTATAAAATGTATTTTGTTAACACTGGGTGAATAACTGTAGTCTTTAAAGTTAAAGTACGTTAAAGTTGTATGGGATTTGTTGTCAGGCCATTAGAGGTTTATTGTTTTTTCATGATTCACTTATACACAACTTGTTAATGGGACCCAATAATTAAAATCGTGGGTCACCTTGTAGGAAAATTGTAGAACTAGGCCCCAAAAAGGCAGGGACATTGGTGGAATAACCCAACTCTTGAGCTTATTTCCTAATTGTGGTCCAAGCTTAACTTTGAAGTTTAAACCCGTTTTATCCGTTCAAGGACTACAGATATTATGTGCTTAGGATTTTCAAAATTTCGATGGCCGTATCGCTTATTTTTGTGCCCGGACCAAAAATTGCCGCGGCACCTGCTTCATACAAAAAGTCGTAATCCTGTTTGGGTATTACCCCGCCCACAATTACCATAATATCGTCTCGCCCATAGGCTTTTAATTCCTGTAGTACCTGTGGTACGAGGGTCTTATGTCCGCCGGCCAAGGAAGAGATTCCCAGAACATGGACGTCGTTTTCCACGGCTTGTTTTGCCGCTTCCGCTGGAGTCTGGAACAAGGGGCCAATATCCACATCAAAACCTAGATCGGCATATCCCGTTGCCACAACTTTAGCACCACGGTCGTGACCGTCCTGCCCCATTTTGGCAATCATTATTCTAGGCCTACGGCCTTCCTGCTCGGCAAAACTGTCGGCCATTTCCCTAGCTTTGCCAAAGCTGTCATCCCCTTTTATTTCTTTTGAATACACCCCGGTAAACGAATTTATAATTGCCTTGTGCCTCCCAAAGGCATTTTCCAAAGCTGTGCTGATCTCACCCAGTGTAGCTCTTGCCCTGGCGGCCTTTATAGCTAAAGCTAGTAAATTTTCCTCTTCCAGAGCATTTATGTTGGTAGTTTTGGATGAATTGGGCTTCATTCTTTCTTTTGCAACATTGGTAAGTGCCAAAAGTGATAGTTGCACTTCATGTTCATTTCTATTAGCCTTGACCATTTCTAAACGTGCCAATTGCTGTTTTCTGACCTCGGCATTATCCACCTCCAATATTTGAAGGACATCTTCTGTTTTGGACAAGTATTTGTTAACACCAACAATGATATCCCTACCGCTATCTATACGGGCTTGTTTTTTTGCAGCGGCTTCTTCTATCCTCAATTTTGGAATTCCAGCGTCGATTGCCTTGGTCATTCCCCCCAATTCTTCCACTTCTTCTATAAGGGTCCATGCCTTTTGTACAATTTCGTCCGTTAATTTCTCTACATAATAACTTCCGGCCCAAGGGTCTACAGTTTTAGTGATTTCGGTCTCCTTTTGCAAATATAATTGAGTGTTTCTGGCAATACGCGCAGAAAAATCCGTCGGGAGGGCTATGGCCTCATCCAAGGCATTGGTATGTAGGCTCTGTGTGCCGCCAAAAACTGCAGCGGCCGCCTCAATGGTCGTTCTGGTGATATTGTTGAACGGGTCTTGTTCGGTAAGGCTCCATCCGCTGGTTTGGCAATGGGTCCTTAGGGTGAGCGACTTTTCATTTTTTGGATTAAATTGTTTTACCAATTTGGCCCAGAGCATTCTGCCGGCCCTCATTTTGGCAATTTCCATAAAATGATTCATCCCAATTCCCCAAAAGAAGGATAATCTTGGGGCAAAATCATCAATACTCAATCCTGCTTTTAAGCCGGTTCTGATATATTCCAGGCCATCGGCCAAGGTATAGGCCAATTCAATGTCGGCAGTGGCCCCGGCCTCGTGCATGTGATAACCGGATATACTTATGCTATTGAATTGGGGCATGAACTTACTGGAATATTCAAAAATATCGGCAACGATCTGCATAGATGGGGCAGGAGGGTAGATGTAGGTGTTCCTTACCATAAATTCCTTAAGAATGTCGTTCTGTATGGTTCCCGAGAGATCTTTTGGTAAAACTCCCTGTTCCTCTGCAGCTACGATATAAAAAGCCATAATAGGCAACACTGCTCCGTTCATGGTCATGGAAACAGACATCTCATTCAATGGAATATCCTGGAATAAAATTTTCATATCCTCCACGGAATCAATGGCAACGCCGGCTTTACCAACATCGCCCACCACTCGGGGGTGATCACTATCATATCCTCTATGGGTTGGTAGATCAAAAGCTACGGATAATCCTTTTTGACCAGCCTTAAGATTTCGTCTGTAAAATGCATTGCTTTCCTCTGCTGTTGAGAATCCTGCATACTGCCTTATAGTCCAAGGTCTACTGACATACATGGTGGAATAGGGTCCGCGGAGAAAAGGAGGTATGCCCGCGGCGAAATTTAAATGTTCCATACCCTCAATGTCTTCCTTGGTATATTTTTTTTTCAGTATTATTCCTTCCGCGGTCTCATATGGCAAAACGGAGTCTTGATCCAGAATATTCTTTTCTGGAACGGACTTCAGTTGAATATGTTGAAGATTTTTTCTTGCCATGTTTTTGTTCGTCTTGTCCTAATCTATACTTGTCTGTTTGGAAATAAAATAGTCCTTTGAAAATAGTCTTAACAGCTTTATTCAGTTTTCAATCGCTCCTGTTCCCATTCTTCGGCCAATCTTTTTTCTAATATTGGTTCTATCAAAGTTTTGCGGGTATTGGTTTTTACAAAGGGGTATAATTCCAATTCCTCCTTCATTTTATCCAATCTGGATGCATATTTATTGGTGCCTACGAGGATTTTATCGCGACTGTTAAAACTTTCTTGTTCTTTGGTGGCGCTTTCCTTTATTTTTTTCTGAATTAGATGTTCCTTCAATTGTACAAGAAATCCACCACCTGCTTCAATTTGTTTAAATAATTCCAATGCTTTGGACGAGAGTTGCTGTGTTACGGACTCAATATAATAGGCCCCGTCGGCCGCATTGTTCACCTTGTCCAAATAACTTTCATTTTTTAAGATCAACAGTTGATTTCTGGCCATTCGCTCCGCAAATTCATTGTCCTTATGGTAAATGGCGTCATATGGCGTATTCAATATCGTGTCGGCTTCCCCTAAAATGGCCGACATACATTCCGTTGCAGAGCGCAGCATATTGGTATTGTAATCGTACAAGGTTTTATTTCTTAGAGTGGGCGTCGCTATAATATGGCAATGCTCCAAAGCTCCATATTCACTTGCAAGGGTCGCGAACAAAATCCGTAGGGCCCTCAACTTTGCTATTTCAAAGAAATAGTTGCTCCCAACCGGGACTTTAAAGGTTATAAATGCACTTTTTAGTTTGTCCTTATGGTGGTCGTTTAAGTGATTCAGGTATTCATTGGCATGTGAAAGGGCATAAGCCAATTGCTGTACCATATTGGCTCCGGCATTACCATAGAGTGTCACATCCACTCCCAGGGTTTGGTCGTGATTTAAATTTAGAATTTCCCCTAATATTTTGTGATCTTGATCAAGGTTGTATTGCCAGTTTCCATTTCTGGCCAAATGACCAATAATGTCGATGTTGGTAAAGATCTTATGATGATGGTTTACGGTAGCCGCCAAAAGCGTTTCAACAAAAGTGAAGGATAGAAATTGAAGGTTAAAATGGATAAAGGTTTGGCCGAGGTCTATTTCATTAAGAAGTTCATGAATATTTATTTCCGTGGAAGGTATGGTTAAATAGATGCATTCAGCGCCCCTACTTATGGCATCCAAGGCTTTTTTGTTGGCCATTTGGGCATTCCCAGCGTATATGCCCTGTGCAATGTTCCAGCCATTATCTCTTGGTAAAACGGATATCTCGAGCGACTTTAGGTCTTCGGAGTTGTAGAACGGTTTTACCTTAATGCCTTCGGGAGATTCCCAAACCAATTTATTGTTGTAATCCTCACCTTGCAACTCGTACTGGATCTTTTGCTTCCAAGCCTTGGAAGAAATCTCATGAAAATCGCTAAAGAGTTCGGAGTTACTCATCTTCCTTGGTTTTTACACTATCCTCATATTCAATTAAATAAATTTCTTCATTTTTCTTTTTTAGATAGTATTGTTCCCTCGCAAATTTTTCCAATTCCTCGGGGTCCGATAGCTTCTCTATAATTTTTTTATCCTTGGCTATCTCTTCATGCAGAAATTCTTTCTGCTTTTCCAGATTGTTTATTTGTTTTTTAAGCTCCCAATGTATGAGAAGGGAGTTGGTGTCAAAAAAAACCATCCAAACCACAAAAACCGTCAATACCAATACATACATATTGGTGACCACCCCAAACCATTTTTTCTTTCTTATCCCTTTTATTCCCATTGGTGATTAACTTAACTTTTCGTTGATTATGGTCCTTACAATGTCTATCGCCACGGTATTGTACTTATTGTTTGGAATTATAATGTCCGCATATTCCTTGGTAGGCTCAATAAACTGATTGTGCATAGGCTTTAGCGTATTTTGATAACGAGTTAAAACTTCATCCAAATCCCTGCCACGTTCGGTGATGTCCCTTTTTAAACGCCTAATCAATCTTTCGTCCGAATCGGCATGTACAAAGATTTTAATGTCGAACATCTCCCTGATCTGGGGATTTGTCATGATAAGGATACCCTCTACGATCATCACCTTTCTTGGATGGGTTAGAATGGTATCGTTGGTGCGGTTGTGTTTAACAAAAGAATAAACGGGTTGGTGAATAGGGATACCCTTCTTCAAATCTTGCAAGTGGTTGCCCAACAATTCAAAATCTATGGCACGGGGATGGTCAAAATTTACCTGTGTACGCTCGTCATAAGATAAATGGGAAAGATTGCAATAATAGGAATCTTGGGAAATAACCCCAACTTCCTCATACGGCAATTCATTTATAATTTGATTTACAACCGTAGTTTTTCCACAACCTGTTCCACCGGCAATCCCAATAACCAACATGTATTTCTAATTTGTTCCAAAAATAACAATTTGCAAGCAAACCGTAATGATTAAAATAGATGGCTTGCCCATATGCACGTAAACTTTTTATCCACCTCCAACGTAAGTATTAGAAGTGCTAGTGATGTCAATATTTTTTCTTTAGACTATTGGAATAATTTTTTGATATTCTGTGATTAATTTAACAGATAAAAATCAGATAATGATAAATTTAGCGTTATATTCTTTGGGTGTAATTTAATTTTTTGAAGTTTAAAAAATTAACAAATACCCAACACAAATATGAAATATATTTGATTGTTTTTTTTGGGTAGTTCTTTTTCTAGTGATTCGTATTTTTTTCTTAACAAACAGTATTATAGTATTTATATGATGGGTAAAACTTATTCTCAATTGCAGGCACGTATTATTGGAATATTATGTGTTGTTTTTTGTTCTAATTTCGCTTTGGCGCAAAAGGACTTACCCATTAGTATAGACGATGCCAAAATAAGGCCCCTTCCCAGTTTGGTAAATAGCGACTTACAAAAAAGTTTGGAAAAGGAGCTCATGTCCAACCCCAATTGGAAATCATTAATGAACAACAACAAGATGGCTGTTGGGATCGTAGACCTGTCAAATCCTGAAAATGCAAAATACGCTAGTATAAATGGTGATTATATGATGTATGCTGCCAGTTTGCCAAAAATAGCGGTGCTCTTATCCTCTATGGATGCCATTGAAAAAGGGGAGCTAAAGGAAACTCCGGAAATAAAGAAGGATATGCGATCTATGATCAGCAAATCCAACAATGAAGCAACTACCCGTATGATCGATCGTTTGGGATATAATAAAATACAGTCCGTTATGACCGATCCAAAATATATGTTCTATGATGAAAGTCGGGGCGGCGGATTATGGGTTGGTAAAAGATATGGAAGTGGTGGGGACACGAATAGGGAACCCTTAAAGAATTTGTCTCATGCTGCCACAGTGAACCAAGTATGTAGGTATTATTATCTATTGGCCAATGGTAAATTGGTGAATAAGGGTAGGTCCAAACAAATGTTGGATATCATGGGAGATCCCGAATTACATCATAAATTTGTAAATACCTTGGATAATATTGCTCCCGATGCCAGATTATATAGAAAGTCGGGCTCTTGGAGAACTTTTCATTCCGATTCTATTTTGGTTTGGGGAAATAATCCCAATCGCCGATATATTTTGGTCGCCTTGATAGATGATGCAGGAGGTGAGCAAATCATTAGGGACTTGGTAAGGCCTGTAGAAAAGGTGCTGAAGGCAGAGCGGGTACATTTTGCCGTTAACTAGGTCCATTTAGTATATTTCCTTTTGTTTATTCGTATAACGTTTGCCAATGAATTAATTTTGGCCCTAATCTTCTATGGATTGGTTTTTGATAGGAGTGCTGTTGGATATTACTAAAACGTATGAAAATTGAACTACCTTATTTCATTTATTAAAACGTTCCAAACCTACATACTAAAGGCATTTGATTTAAAAGAGGAGGAACTGACCAAAACACTTCTACTTCAATTAAATATATTCCTCATTATAACGGTTTTATTGATAGTAAAACCTACTATAAACTCACTTTTTCTTTCTGAACTTTCTTCGGATGCACTGCCATTGGGCTATGTTTTAACTGCTATAATGGCCGTATTGGGCTCGTTTTTTTACGACAGGGCCTTAGAAAAGTATCCTTTGAATATTATTGTGGATCGCACCTTGATCGGATCTGTTATTTCTTTGGTAATATTTGGAGTAGCCTTAAATTTTAACCTTGGGTATGGATTTGCATTGTATATACCCTACGTCTGGGTGGCTATTTTTGGGTTGTTGACCGCTTCTCAATTTTGGGTAATGGCAAATCTGGTCTATAATGTTAGGGAAGCCAAACGCGTATTTGGGTTTATTGGTGCCGGTGCCATTGGCGGGGGAATATTTGGGGGGTACTTAACCTCTTTATTGACCACTATTCTTAACACTGAGGATTTATTGTTTGTTGCTGCAACTCTCTTAATGTGCTGTTTGCCCATTACCCGTTATATCTGGAAGAACGAAGTGTTGAAACTCAACCCTTTTCAAGTTTCCAGTCGCTCCAATCCCAAAGCCGAGTCCCCTTTTAGGTTGATAAAACAATCCAAATTGCTTAGCCTAATTGCGGTAGTCATCGGAATAAGCGTTTTGGTGGCCAAATTGGTCGATTACCAGTATAGTGATTACGCCTCTAGGTTCATTAAAGATCAGGATGAATTAACATCCTTTTTCGGCTTTTGGTTTTCTACCTTGAGCGTTATTTCACTTTTGATTCAGTTGTTCCTTACCAAACGTATAGTAGGTACTTTTGGTGTTGGTAAATCCTTATTATGGTTGCCTTCGGGCATATTGTTGGGGTCTTTTCTGTTATTGATAGTGCCGCAACTTTGGGTGGTGGTATTTATTAAAATTGTGGACGGAAGTTTAAAGCAATCGGTTAATAAGGCAGCCACGGAATTACTTTCCATACCTATCCCCATAGAGATTAAAAAGAAGACCAAGACATTTACGGATGTGGTCGTAGACAGCATAGCTACAGGGATGGCGGGTTTTATTCTGATCTTTTTTATTAATGGACTGGATATATCATCTACCTACATTAGTATAATTATTATAGGGCTAATTTTGATCTGGTTGTACTTTATATATCATTTGAGGAATGAATATATAATTTCCTTTAAGAGCTTGTTGGAAAATAACCCCACAAGAAAAGAGAAGGCCACCAAATCGGAAATAAAGGTCACATCCATTATAGAAACGGTAATCAGGGTATTTGAAACAGGGAACGAGAATCAGATATTGCATATGTTGAACAAAACATTGGAAGTAAAGGATGAGCGTTTCTTTTTTGCCATTAAAGGCTTGTTGAACAATCCGTCTGCCAAGGTGAGGGCTTTGGCCATCGAAAATCTCTATTTTTTGAATACGGAAAATTTATGTCCAGCTGTAGAGCCCATGATCTATGATAAGGATCAACAAGTGACCACCTCTGCCTTTCGGTATTTGTTGAAGCGCTATCAACAAAACCCTGTGGAACTTTTGGACAAGTATTTATCGGTAGAGGACAATACCATTGCTAATGCGACCCTGATTGGCTTGTCCATGGAATTGCGAAATAATAGGGTAATGCAGGACCGATTTAGTTTGGAACAAAGAATTGATAATTCCCTTGCCCAATTATCGCAAACCAATACAGAGCAGGAAAGGACCAATAAGATACTTGCAATTCTTGAAACCATTGGGAATGCCAAGGTTGAAACCTTTTACCCTGTAATAAAGACACATATATATTCCGATAATGTTCTAATTACAAATATGGCTATTTTGGCGGCATCAAAAACATTGGACAAACAGTTTATAGATCTAATTGTTTCCAGGCTATCCGGTAAGGATACCAGAAAATCGGCAATGGAGGCCCTCTACTTTTATGGGGAGCCCATTATTGATATTTTGTTTGAGGGATTAAGAAGTGAAAACATTGACCCGGACGATAGCGCCTACGTGGTTATGGTTATTGGAAAGTTCGATTCGCAAAAGGCCATCAATATCTTGATGAAACTTACAGAGGATATGGAACATACGGTGAAAATTGAAGCTATTGAAGCTTTAAAACACCTCAAGTGGAAGTATCCCCACCTTAAAATTAGGGATCAGTTTATTGTGGATAAGATCTTGGACGAGTGTCACCTGTACCAAAGTACCCTGTCCGTAATCCATACCCAAATAGTACTGCAGTATAAAAAGAACCCCGAGAAACTGGAGACCAAGGAGGAAAATGAAGCCAGAAATGGCCTAATCCATTTGCTGGAACTGAGGCTGGACAGGCAATTAAAACGAATTTTTCAATTTTTGGGGGTAAAATACCCGCCCCAGGATGTGGATCCTATCTTAAATGCCATACTTAAAGGTCAGGAGGAGCAACGTATACATGCCATTGAATTTTTGGATAATATTCTGGACATTCAACTCAAAAAGGAATTGATTCCTGTTGCCGAATCCATTATACAAGTTGGTGTTATTTCCGAAGAAAATCTAAAAAATCTGAACGTAAAGGTCCTTAGTGAATCCGAAAGTTATTTGGCCCTATTAAAACGAAAGGATATTAAGCTGAAACTGGCGGTACTTTACTTAATTGAGAAAACAAAGGATCCCAAATTTACCCCCCTTTTGGAAATGGTTTTGGAGGATTCCAATGAGAAGGCCAGAACAAAGGCGGCCGAAATCTTGAGTAACTTTAAAAAATTTAGCGTTTAATAATTTTGTCGATACTGCTGGCCAAGGTCATGTGGTCCGTTGCGGAATTCTTTCGCAGTACATTGGTCATAAGTACCACCATATATTTGCAATTGTCCGGATGTTCTACAATGGCCACAGAATTCATATAGTTGGTAACATTGCCCATATATTTTCCACAGGCTTCACCTGTACTTCTATCACATTTATACAAACTCCCCGATTTAAAATAAACGGCAGCCGGCTTCAGGGCCGGGGATTGTGCATATCTTATCCTTCGGTCCGTCATATACATAAGTCGCTTCATTTCCAAGCTGGAGGCTTCATCCACCACCTTGCCCTGCTCCAACTGTATCAAGAATTTCATCAGTCCTAATGGAGACCCTATACTGCCCCCTTTATCGCCTACATAGCGGTTGGGACCTGAAGTAAAAAAGCTCCCTAAGCGCCATTCGTCTGTTGTAATTCCCAGTTCCCGTAGGGGCAGGTTTACCACGTCATTGGCCAAATCTGTCAATTCCTTTTTTGGGGTTGTGGTGAAGTAGGTATCCGCTTCCTCCTGGGTCAAGGTGGGGTAGGATTCTCCGAAGGCGGCCATCAATAAGGCTTCCCGCCATACAATACTCGCTGCTCCGTTGTTACTAACGGATAGCATATGGTCTGCCCATTCAAACAAGGTAAAAACATCACTGGCTATAACTTGCCTTTTAAGCAATTTATTCGTTTCCAGATTGAAAATGGGAACAGTGTGTTCATCTGTCAATCCCCAAACGCCCGATTTCACGGATTTGGATCGTAAAAGCTCCAAACGCTTTTCAAAGGAATCCGGATATATATTTTTCAATTGGGTAAACAAAGCTGCCATTACGGCCAGCTTGCCTACACTTCCAGGTTGATAACCAGCGGTTTCGTTTCGCTTGGCATATCTAACACTGTCAATATCCGAAATATCCAATACGGCTATGGAGTAACTCTTGTCCAACCCTCTAAAAAGAGCGTTGATGTCCTTTTGGAATTGCTCATCCACACTTAGGAAGGCGCTAGTGCTGTCCTCTTTTTTTGATATTAGGTTCAGTTCAATATCCATGTAGGACTTTTGTGCCCCTGGAGGGATAACAGTGGTCGACTTAAGTTCCCCGCTTTTAACGAGCTCCAGATACTTCAGCCGTTTAATCCCTGTATGCAAATAACCATCAATGGGGTAATAGCTCATGGTGGTAAAGGCCGAACATATTAGTAATAAAACAATATATTTAATATTCTTTCGCATCTTATATTTTTTTAGAAAGGGGAATGCTTTTGTCCAAATCGATTTTTGGCGTAATAGATTCCAAATAATTGGAACTCAAGGCTTTTTTATTCTCTACAAAAGGGCGTATTTGAAACAGCCACAACTTGTTGTTTTGGAATCCCAATTCCACATCATAGGCCCCTTCGTAATCCGATTTGGTTTCGGTAGCCATAGTTTCACGAATTGTTTTGGCAAATGCCCTTATTTCATCAATGTTTTTTTGGTTTAGGATGAAATTCTCAAAGGTGGACATTCTTTTTTCTGTTCCCCCAGCAGCCGGAAGTCGATTGTGGTACATTTCCCTGGCGGGTGCCAAAAGTTGAATGCCACCAATATCCTTAACCAGATAAGTTTCTGCCGATTGGCCATCTACAGCGCCGCCGGCACCCCTGCTAAAGGCAATGGTAAGATCAGCCGGATTGCCGGAACTGATGCCCTTGGTGATCAATACCCCGGAATAATCCACATCCACACTGGGGATTACCAAAATGGAGGGGAATACATTTTCGGGGTTTAGGAGGTACTTTTGACGCCACTTAAAACTGCGTTCGGAATAGGGGGAAGCCCAAACATCCTTAATTCCTGATATAATTTTTTCCTTGGCGGCAACATTGAATATAGTGAGGTTTAATCCGGCCCCTGTGAAATTCTTCAAATCTTCCATGTTGGTGTCACTTCTTAGAAAAACCGGGATTTCGCCAATTTCCTTCCCTAGTACATCTTTGAACCCTTTTTCCAATTGTGTAATGAATTGGGGTTTCATTGGCATTTTCTTTATGGCCTCCCTTAAGATTTCCAATTGCCTCAATTGGTAGTTTTCTACCTCGCCTTCCGCAATACCTTGGGCGCGCATAGTCTCTGCCTCCTTGAAGGTGGAATTTAAAAATTCCCAATAGCTGCCCTGCTGATCGGGCATACGTTGGTCCATATGGTCCCTAAAGATTCCGAAGGGAATCACCAGACCTTCGACCACCATATCCGGGAACATTTTTTTTAACTGTCCCAAATTGGCCGCCTTTGGACCACAAAGTTTTCCTGAATCTTCGGCGTCCACTGCCCTTAAATTTAATATGGCATTTTCGTCCAAACGTATATTTTCTATTGGCACTTCAATTCTTTCTTCTTTACGTTCTATCTTAATAAATAAATTGCGTTCCTCCTCGGACATGTCTTTTTCCAACTTCATAATAACGTTGCCCTTGTTGGACACCGCATAGAATACTTTTTCCCCATTATATTTTTGAAGACTTTTAAGATTTTCATCGCCTAGGGCAGCATTGGGGATGCCCATATTCCGTGCCAGCAATTGTACGTGAGACACCATATTTCCTTCGGATACCGTCGCAATACCTGCAACCGGTTTAAGATCGGACGGGGGGCGCTGAAAAATATAAATCTTGTCGGAGGATACCTCTATTTCATCAGGGGAGCCACCGATGACAACCAATTCGCCAAGGGCATAACCAGGATTTAGACCCCGCAGGCCACTTTGATTGTCTATGTCCATGACCTTATTGGTCAAGGCAGATTCCTGGGCGATGATATCGCCTAGCTCTCCCACGGTTTGGCCTAAATAGAGGGCAATGGAACCTCGAATTTTATCATCTATAAATCCATATGCCTTAGGTTCAAAACCGGTATAAATGTCCACGATCTCCTGATAGTTGGCCTTTACCATGGAAGAGCTCCATTCCACTTCCCTGCGTGCATTTTCCAATACTGTGGTAAGTTGACCAAGGGACATGGCATGGCTGTTGGATCCCTTTAACGATAGATTAAGTTGTTCCCATTCTGCCAGCTCTATATATCCTGCACCGGCATTCGCCATTCCTAAATAGCAAACCTTGTCCAACAAGCCGTTTAGATCTTCCGGCTGCCATTGGGGAGAATTTTTAAATATTACTTCTTCCAACTTTAGGGAGGCGTCCAATAGCTGAAGACGGGCGGTTGCATTTTCCTCCTTTAGGACGGCCTGCCTTATCTCCAAAAGCAATTCGGCCGTAGCGGGAATAAGCACTGCTGCATTTGTTTCTCCACTGTAACTGGCCGCAAAGGCTTTTATGGAAACCCCTATAGGGCTATCCTGTACAAGAGGTGTATTTTTTTGTATTTGAGCAATATCAACCGGTTTGTAGAAATTGGCCATGGTAGACACCAAGGCATCTATTTTTGCTTTTGCCTCGTTGGTCAGTTTGTTACTGTTTTTAGACTTAAAGTCCTTTACTTTATTAATATCCCCGGCATCTGGCTGACTATGGATTTTAACCCTTAAATCCATGAATTCTGGGACCATGTCCGATATTACCTTAGAATCGCTCCTTATTTTTTGGGCCAGATTGTCATCGCCATTATGTGGAATATCCTTTAAGGACTGTCTAATGAGGTAAAAGTTTTTGGTTAAATTTTCGGTGTTGGATAACAGCCATTTATAAAAATCTACGCCCCAGGCCTCTTCGTCCTCTGCCTGTGTAGCCCCACGATAGTACTGCCCCCTTTCAAGGATCCAGCCATTATCAACAGTTCTTAAATATTTGTCCAATTGGTACTGTTTAAGACGGGAATGATTGTTTTCGGCGTCCCATAATTCCTCTTTGGAGGTGTAAGACAAAATTTGACCCAAAAAGAGGTGGTTGCTCTTTCCTAAATCTATAACAGAGCTTTTATAGGTAGCATGCTGTACTCCAGGACCAATATTATCGGGACAAGGATCTTTGGGTTGGCGTATGCTTCCATCCGTACAGAACCAGCGAATTTCTTTGTAAGGTCCGCGGATATCCTTTTTGTAGGAGTTGATCAAATCCTTTATTTCCTGATTGCTTAATTTTTGTCCAGGACTTATTAATGGAAAGAAAAATATTAGGATATATATAAATATATGTTTTTTCATAGGGTTGTAATGGTAGTTCCAAAGTGTAATCAAATGTAATACCAATTTTAATGCAAATATATATTTAAGCCTAGTTTCGATGGCATAATCATAAAAACCTTGCTATAAAGGCGGGAAATGGTAACTGCCCTGGCAATATAGCCTGTATGGCCTTAGAATGTAAGCAATTGAAGGAAGATTTACAAATGCATTTTTTGGGGTTACTGTGTCCAAGTATCAGTTTAGAGTCGGTGGTCTATCACAATAACGGGTTTTCTGCTCATTTTGGGAAATCGCAATTCCTGAAGGGTTTTAACATCGTGGAATTCAATTTTAGGGAGTACCCTTAGTTTTGCCCTAAAGTGATCCTTGATGGTCTGCAATAAGTCATTTGTAGGGTTGGAAGTAGCTATTTTAATACATATTTCATCGGTACCTATGTCGTTATGGTCAATTTCGATTACAAAGGCGTCTATTTCATTAAAATAGTTAAGTACGTTGTACATGGCCGGAGGATATAGGGTAGTGCCCTTGTATTTTATCATTTGTTTCTTCCTACCAATAACAGGGCCTAAGCGCGGGGTATTTCTTCCACAGGAACATTTGGAGGTATGTGCCTGGACAATATCACCGGTTTTAAATCTCAGCAGTGGCATACCTTCAACACCCAAAGTAGTAATGGTAAGTTCTCCCGGCATTCCATCTTCAACTTGTTTTTCCTCATCGTCCAGAATTTCGATGATGATCAATTCGGGGTGATGGTGACCGCCTTGCCTTGCGGCACATTCGGTAAAGGCCGTACTCATTTCTGTGGAGGCATAGGTGGAATAAAGGGGAATGTTCCAATCCTTCTTTATTTTGGCAGCGAGGGTGTTCAATGAAAAATCTTCGTTCCGCAGTGATTCCCCTATGCAAATAGCCCCTTTTATCCCGGCTTTATTGGGGTCTATTCCATGTTGATGGGCGTATTCTATGAGTTTTAATAAAAAAGACGGAACCACAATAAGGTAAGTTGGTTTAAACTTAAGGATGGAATCCCATTGAAGTTCAGGAATTCCGGCACCAACCCTTATAATTCCAGCACCCAGTTTTCGGGCTCCCAGAAAATAGGCCAAACCGGCCATAAACCGTCTATCTATAGTGGTCGTTAATTGTAAAATATCGTCTGCGGTAACACCGGCACAGTCAAAGGAGATGGCCTCGTTATATGCCAAACGATCAAGGTCATTATCTGTAAGGGCAAAGGTTACAGGTTCACCCAAGGTACCGGAGGTAGTTACGTAATCTATTATCTTTTTCCTATCTACGCATAAGAAATCATCATTATATTGTTGTAGATCCTCTTTGGAGGTTGTGGGGAGTTTGGTCAGGTCGTCCAAGGTCTTTATATCACTGGCCTGTAGATTATTTTCCTTGAAAATTCTTTTATAATAGGCAGAGTTTTGGGTAGTATATTCTATAATCTCCCTTAAACGCTGTTCTTGTAACTGTTGAATTGCCTCTGCCGATGCTTTTTCGATTTCAGGGATCATTATTTTAATTTACGTTTTAGTCTTCGAATATACGAATGTACCACAGCTTTCTCGGGAACTGTGGTAATTTCTTTTGTGCTTGCTTCTATAAAGTTGTTTAAGGCTGCTCTATAATATTTTCTATTGTAGTTGTAAAGGCCTAGCCAATAATGCGTTTCCCAAAATTCGGGATTCAATCTTTTAAATTCCTCAAGAAATTCGGGATTCAAGTGCTTATTATCTGCAACGGCTTGTTTTATTTGATGAATTTCTACACGGTACTTTTCATAGTTGTGATAGGCTTGGGTATAAAGAAAACTATCCTTTTCAATATTTTTACTAGGGATGGAAAGCGTTGATCCAATGCTATGATTTAAACTGTCCTTGAAAATTTTGTTTAGATCATAGGCCACAAATTCTCCTAATTGGTACGGATTTGAAGAAACCCAAACCAATCGCTGCTCTGGCTTAAAAACAATGCCGTGATGTGCCAATAATTGGTTTAACGCCTTTTCATTGCCGTAACCAATGTCGTTATCCTCAAGACCTTGCTTATTTCTAAGTATGTCCACTGCAATCGTTGGGGTTATTTTATTATGATCTCCCAAAAGTTCTTCCATACGCTCATATCTGTATTTGGAATGACTTTCAAATATGTGTTTTTGGTTGTTTTTGTCTTCGGTATAGGCATTACTTTGAAAGTGATTGGAGCAGATCAATTCATTGGAATTGGGAACTTCATATACCCCAAAATTATCGGGAGAGACTTCGATTACGATCGCCTTTTTATCCCTGGCACTGCCAACCAGAATAGATTCGGATACAAAAACCTGTCGTTTTTTTGCGATGGTAACGGCCTCCTCCAAAGTAGATGCATACTGTAAAATTTCTCTGGTAAGGATACTGATGGGCGTTTTTGCAACCAAGGGAATTTTGGATTTTCCTGCATTGATGGTAACCGTTAATCCATGCTCGTTCATTCCAGAGACCACTCCCGTCATTCCAGCCCAGGTCACGGACATAAATTTGTGGCCCTCTGTAGGGTCCAGGAAGGAAATTATTTTGTTTTTGGCAAAATCATCCCCGGCGTAAAAGTCAAAATTCCTGCCAATTATCAAACTTCCGTCTTCGGATTTATTGCCCCATACAGCAAAGGAAGAACAGCCAACAAGGGCCAGATCTTGAAGAGCATGCCCTATATCGTGGGCGCCATGAAGGTAAAGTACTCTTGAATATGGATCTGCTATGTCGTTAAAGTTTTGGGACGCGTAACGGGAAAGCCCCCAAATTTCTGCTTTAATTTCCTCGGGAATGTTTTTGTACATTTTTCTATTATACCAGGCCAAGAATTTTCTCAGGAAATATCTCTTTGTTTTGGAAGGGACCAATTCCTCTACCTTGGATAAAAATATTGCTTCCTGTTTTTGAAACAGGTCTTCCGTAAGGGCTCCGGTTATTAAACCCCTTTGCAATGGGTCTCCTGATACATAAAGTTCCCAAAGCCCTTGTTTGTTTTTGGTCAGGGAGTTATTGGAATAAATATAGGAAGTATCAGAGGTTTTTGTTATTTCTGGAATTTGATGGTTGTAGTTACTTAAATTAGGCCTATCCTTTAGGGATTTTGAAACTCCACAAGAACCAAAAAGTCCAAGCAAAACAACAACACATACAATCCATTTTATCCGGTACATCCTAATTGTTTAATTTATTCTTTTCCAAACCTATTATTGGTTTTAACCAGCATCCTTTTTTCTTTAAAGTCTACCCACTTCTGACCCCAAATTTTCCTCATGGTATTCTCAAAAGGTCTCATAAAAAATAGATTTCCAAACATTTTGGACAACAATACAGGATGTTTTGGCAGGGCCCTTAAGGTAATGGAAAACCCCCCATCCAGATATTTAATATAGTGCCAGTATCCACTGGGCATGTAGAGGGCTTCCCCATGTTTCATTTCTACATATAATCCTTCTGCTTTTTTTAAGGCCGGATAGCGATCAAAATCGGGATCATCCATATTTATGGATTCTAAATTATGTACGGAAAAGGGAACCTTGTACAGGTATTTCGTCTGTTCGGGTGGGAATAAAAGCACACTTTTGTGTCCGTGAAAATGAAAATGAAGTAGGTCTGATAAATCCATGTCATAATGGGGCAGTACTACAGAACCTTCACCCCCAAAAAACATGACAGGCAGACGTTTAAAAAATTTTAATCCAATATCCGGGTAACTAATATCCTTAATTAGTTCTGGCATTTTATCCAGGATATTATAGAAAAAAATACGAAGGTCCGTTGGTTTGGTTTTAAGGATTTCCAGGTAGTCGTACAGTTTCATTTCCGTTACCGGGGCAGCGGAGTTTTGTTTCCCTTTGGTAGGTTCATTGTTGTACAGTGGAACCACTTGGTCGCCCGCCTTTTTCTGTATGTAATCTATATTCCATTTCTTGCGTGCAGGCCAATCCGAGGTGAGGTTTTCAATTAAAACTGGGCGTTGGGTTTTGTAATACTGATTAATAAAATCCTCTTTGCTAATAGAACTGACCCTTGTAATAGGAATTGTTTTAATCTGTCCCATATTAAACTTCTTGAGCTTTATTGACTTCCAAAATTTTTTCCAATAAATAATCCTTTCCTACTAACTCGGAACAGGTAATAATTGCACCAATGGTCACTCCCAAGATTCCGTGCATATTTAAACTTTGGCCCGTAAATAGCAGGTTTTTGATTTTTGTTCTGGGAGAAACAAATGAGTGTAGGGGATTGTTTACGTCTTTAACATAACCGTACATAGATCCATTATGGGACCCTATATAATCCCTGTAGGACAATGGGGTGGAGGCATATACGGTTTGAATGCAATCTCTTAGGTTGGGGAATTTTTTTTCCAATTCCGCAATAAAAATTTCTGTTTTGTATGCCTTGAACTCTTCATATGTTTGTCCTCTATCATTTTTGGAGGCAACTGTATTAAAAGTGTTCTCCCAGTACTTAACCTCATCAAAATTCATATAGGTCATAGCTATTAAACTATCTCCCCATCCATCATCCTTTTTATTAATACCCATAGAGACCATATACCCCTCTGGCCAACTTTCCTGAGTATAATTCTGTGCATCCCAAACACGATCTCCATATTTAAAATGATAAAAATTCTTATTGTGATATTTAAAGGATTTGGGTTTTAGGACAATGTAAACGCTAAAGGCCGAAATAACACTTTCAATGTTATTTATTCTGTTGGTGTAGGATTTTCTAAAATTTTCCTCACCGACCATTTTTAAAGTAAGCTTGGGTTCTATATTCGAAATGAATATATCACCGTTTATCTGCTTTCCATTTTTTGTTTCCACCGAAGTGATTTCACCATTTTCGACATTAAATTTGGAAACCTCATGATGTTTGAAGGTGTCGCCCCCAAATTTCTTTAATTGTCTAATAAGTACTTTGGTTATCTGACTTCCCCCGTTAACACATCTGTAGGCACTTTCTATATAGGAATTTACGGAAAGGGCATGAACATAAAAAGGGGAACGTTCCCCGTCGCCGGCATAGAGAAAATTGGTCCCCGCAAACACGGCTTGTAATTTCTTATTGTTGGTAAGGGAATTGATATAGGTTTTGGCATTCAGCTTAAAAACCTCATCTTGTCCATAGGAAGGATTGCCCTTGTTCAAATTGTAAAGGGGGAACTTGGAACAAGTTTCCCTTAATTTTTTACTGTATGTTTTTATCGCCTTTTCCTCTTCCGGAAATTGGCTCAGTAGACTTTTTTCAAAACGCTCATAGCCTTGGGCGTGTTTGTACTCCTTTGGGTCCCCTTCAAACGTGATTACATCAAAACCGTCTTCATCCAATTTTTTAAGCTTCAATTGGTCCATTATACCCAGATACTTAAAATATTGGTTCAGGTTTTGTCCTTCCGAAAGTCCGCCAATATAATGCACCCCTGTATCAAAGATGGTTTTGTCCCGGACAAAGGTTTGTAGGTTGCCTCCAAATTGATTGTTTTTTTCCAAGACACAGACACTATAACCTTCTTTGGCCATTATTAGGGCAGAAACCAATCCCCCTAATCCGCTTCCAACAATTACAATGTCGTAATGTTCTTTCATAAATGGTATTCTTTACAATTTTCAAAACCAATGTTCAATACTTGGTTTTGTTGGGTGTTACACCCATATAATAATTAATATAACTCCCTGATTCAATACGGGGATTTTTTTGGAATCCTCCAAATACAGCTTATTCCAGGTCCTTGTTTTTTTCTAAGATAATAAGATTATCATTTTCAAAGACATTTTTAAAGTCTGTGGACAATATAATTCTTTCCAACAATTTTGCTCCGTCCTTTACCAATATCAGTAGCCTGATATTATTTTTTATTGTTGGTGCCAGGCTATCCGGGTCCTGTATTTCCAAATCAATGATCATTATATCCGCTGGCTGTGCCACAGCCTCATCAATGGATTCTGCCAGGTTTAACTTGGCTATTTGTTGGTAAATAAAACTGTTCTCTACAATAGGCCTTATCTCCTCATCCTCCAAATAGGCGTAAATTTTGCGATCTACGGCATTTAAAGATAATAGAAAATCCAGTTGCCCGTAATCTTTTGAAAGATGAATTATAGAATCAGAGGTTCCAATACGTTTTGAGAGGAGGGCGTAAATTTTTGAGTTTATTTTTAAATCTTTTTTTACTGCACGGTAGATATTATCCCCTTTGTATCGATAATCCTCAAGAATTGTTCTCATGAAATAGGTATCCCCTTCCACATCATTCCTTAGTGTCTGGAATTCGGACCTGAAATGGGCTGCGATTTTTTTATTGCGCTCCCTGTAAGTTTTGCCGTAGTCTAGTTGCTCGGGTGAAATTCTATCCAAGATCTTTACGGTTATACTGCCATTTTTTATAACAAAACTTCCTTTGGGAAGCACTTCCGAATTTCCGTGTATCAAAACAGGAACAATATCCATGTTAAACTTCTCCGCCAAATAAAAGGCTCCTTTATGGAATCGTCTTATTTTGTTGGTCCGAGACCTTGTGCCTTCAGGGAAAGCCATTAATGAGTATCCTTGGGCAACCTTGTTTCTTAAATGTTCAAGGCCATTATCTATCCCTTCGGACACCGGATAAAATCCGGCCAGTTGCACGGCCTTTCCAAAAATGGGTGATTTATACACCCAGTCGTTTACCAAATAAATAATCTTCGGATACAACATACCTACGGCCAAAATATCTAAAAAGGAGGTGTGGTTTGCTATGATTATGGCAGGTTTATTAAAATCCTCCCCTGATGTATTGATAATTTTTTTACTAACAAAGGGATTGGTATACAGTACCGATTTCATGAATTTAGAAATGGTCCTATGGAACCATTTCATTTTGACTTTTTTCTTAAAGGGCAGTATTTTCATAAAGGTAACACTCCATATGGACAAGAGTAGTCCGCCGGAACCATAATAACCAAAGGAAAGGACGGAATGAATAAGTAAACGAAGGCTAATAGGACGTTTTTCCTTACTCCCAATAAAGAGTAAAAATAACAGTGGTTGTATGGTGAAAGCTACAAAAACCGCAGATAGGATACCTATGAGGGATACGAGGCTAATGGAATGTAAGGCAGGGTGTTTGGCAAAAATTAGCACGCCAATTCCCAACACTGTAGTAATGGCCGAAAGAAGAATAGAGGTTCTGTGTGTTCTGAGTACTTTTTCCCCTTTACCATACTCCTTGAGCAGTCCGGTTGTTATGAATATGCTGTAATCTATTCCCAAGCCAAATATAAAGGTTGAGATAATGATGTTAAAGATGTTGAATTCTATATGGAACATCCCCATAATGCCAATGGTCAGCCACCAGGTCAGCAGTATGGGGATGCTGGTAACCAAAACCAGGGAAAAGCTCCTAAAGAAAAAGAACAGGATCAGTACTACTATACCAAGGGAGTAACCAATTAGTTTATTGAAATCATTTTTGAGATTGCCTAAAAACATCTCGTTCATTTCCTGCCTGTCTATTACCAATGTTTTGGGGTAAGCTCTAAAAATTTGCTTTAATTTTTCCTCATTTCCCTCCTTTAATTTAATCAGTGAGGTAACAGTGGTAAAATTATTGTCGGTAACCAGGTAGTCATCAATTGGCAAGGCAGCTACACTACTGTAATCTTCAATATTCAACAGTCTAAAATCTTTGTTGAGAAAGGAATAGAATTGATCGAAAGAGCTGGGCTTAAATCCTAATTCAGTGCCACTTTCCACAAGATTTTTCTTAGTATTTTCAATGATTTCCTTGTTCCAAAATTCCTTCCAAAGCTCAATTTTTTCTTGCTGATTTTTTTGGGACAGGACTAGGTTACCTATAGAGCTAAAACTTAGTATTTCTCCATTATTTTTTAGGCTGTCCAATTCATGGGATATAGTATTGTTGTTTTGAAGGACCTTTTCGCCATCTTCTCCATAGGAGGCCAAATAAATGGATTTGGAAGACATATTGGTAAGGGCATCCAGTCTTTCCCTAGCTTGTACCAAGGCTGCAGGCTCATAGTTGAGTTTGGCAATATCCTTATTGAAAATCACCTTATCATGAAAAAATATACTGGCAATCAAGAGACCTACAAGGATAGATATGCTCCATTTGTTTTTATGAAGGTTGTAGGAGGCTATTTTATCCAAGAGGGTGTACTTTACTTTAAGATTGTCAGTATTCCTATAGACATGGGGTATGATAAGGAGTGCGAAAATACAGGAGCCAATTACGCTGACAGCAGCAAATATACCAAGGTCCTGTAGGGCTTGCGAGTCTAGGAAAAGAAGGCACAAAAAGGCTAGGGCAGTGGTAATACTACTCATAATAACGGGCTGGGCCACATCTGAGTAGAGTGTCTTTATAGAGGGGTTATTTCTTATTTGGGTTAGTATGTGCAAGGAATAATCCAAGGTAACCCCTAGCAGTACGGAACCTATCCCCAAGGAAATGGCAGAAATCTTCCCCCTGGTCAAATACAGTACGGCAACGGATAGTGTTGCACCAAAAAGGGTAGGGGCGAATAGTATAATGGGAATGGTTAATTTTCTGTAAAATAGGATAAGGATTCCCATTAAAATAGATAAGGCAATAGTGACCGTAAGGCGAATATCCTTTTTGATCTGTTGTGCGTTGGCAACAGCTATTAGGGTGGCCCCATAATATTCACTTTTAACCCTGTCTTGAAACAACTGGTCCAATTGATCCTGGGTTTCATAAAGTTCCGTCACAAATTTGGTGTTTTCCACGGTTTCGCTGGAAGGGTGGGCAGGAGTAATAAATAATAATATATTTTGAAGATCCTTGCTCAGAAGAAAACCATCCTTTAGGGTAAACTGATCCCCTATGCCCAAGCGACTTAATTTTTTTAAGGCGATAAAAGAAATGCCGAGGGGGTCTTTCAGAATCATTTCCTTGGCAACGATTCCGGAAGGGGAAATTAATGTTCTGTAGTTTTTTTGTGTGATTTTGGCAATGCTGTCCTTGTCAAGTTTTTTTGAAATGGTATTGTAATCCTCCCTGTCCAAAAGCAGAGGAGCATTGTCATAGACAAACCCCATGGTGTTTCCCAGATCTCCGTCATCTATTTTGCCCTGGATTTTTTTTATATGTGAAGAAGATTTTTTGGCTATACTATCCAGGAAATCATTTGCATACCTTGTTAGTTCTTCAATAGGCGCCCCTGGTTGGCGCACAATATTGACGATGATCTTATCTGAAAAATTTACCGATTTTAATACTTTTTGAACTTCTTCTGTCTTGCTATTACTGGGGATAAGCTTGGTTATGTCTTCCTCGAATTCAATTTTGAAAGCAAAATATATAAGGATTAAAAAAAGAACCAAGAGACCAATGCCGCTAAGCAGTCTTTTCTTGGCCACATATTGATAAACCCTATATAAAAAACTACCCATTTTTAAGTGCAATTTTTTTCCTATCAAAAATATTCAAAATAATATAACCGCATATTCCTGCGGTAAAAGATCCAATAAGGGAAAGGGTTATGCTACCGATTATATAGGATTTTAGATGTTTTATTACTTCAAAATTGGCGCCTGCCTCCTCAAACGTAAAATTGAACTCGGTACCCAGGACCCAGTGGCCAATTTTAAGGCTGATAAATAGCACAAAGGGTATAAAAGGAGCGAAGCTTACGTTGGAAAAAGCGAAGGCAATGGTCTTGTTCAGTTTAAATAAAACCGCCAAGAAAATAACTATCAAGGTCTGGAAGCCCCATAAAGGCGATAGACCAATAAGCACTCCCAATGCTATGGAAAGCGCCTTTTTTTCATGGGAATCATTACTGCCTAGAAAGTCTTCATGGAAAAATCTTTTAATTCCTTTTTTTTTTATTTTTCGAATTAAATCACGTGGAAAAATATAGAGAAGGGTCAGAATTACCAAGTAGGTGTTTAACAGGCTAATTCTTGAAAAATCGGTAAAGGGTCTAAAATGGGATACCCTTTCGGTAACATCATAGGTTACTTTTATGGGAATATTCTTCACTTCTATTCCGTTCCATGCAGCCTTCACGATTGCTTCGATTTCAAACTCGAATTTTTTTGTAAAGAATTTGATATCCTTTAAAGCCAGTATGGGATATAGTCTATATCCGGATTGGGTGTCCTGTAGTTTAATTCCAGTTTCGACCCAAAACCAGAAATTGGAAAATTTGTTGCCAAAACTACTTTTTTTAGGAACGCCTTTTTGTCCCATATTTCTCGCTCCTATATACAGTACGTCTTTGGACGTTTCCTGGCTTAGGTTGCCAATAAGTACAGGTATATCATCCGGAAAGTGTTGACCGTCGGAATCAATAGTGATGGCAAAGTGGAAACCTAGTTCCAGAGCCAATTCAAAACCTTTTCTCAGAGCATATCCTTTGCCTATGTTATGTGGAAGGGAAATAGTACGGATATTGGAAAATTTATCCAATATATCCGAAGTGGTATCGGTTGAACCATCATTTACTACTATAACATTTTGGGTGTATAGCAGCACCCCTTCAAGGACTTTTTTTAGGGTTTTATGATTGTTGTAGGTAGGTATTATCACACAGCATTTAAGCTGATCCATAGCTTTAGTTGTGGATGTAGTATGTTGTGACACGGTTTTAACGTAATTTGGTTGTTCCATCTTGTAGAAAAATACAAGATATGGTTCGCAAAAATAGCAATTACTGAAGTTAAAACCGTTGCTTTTCTTCAGTATTAAATCCTGTGGATTGTAATATATACGATTTCACAAAATCCTTGACCGCTTTAGAATTGGTCTTTTCGTAGTGGTTTAAAATGAAAGTTTTGTCCTCTGCGATGTTGGATCTGTATTTCAAAAACTTTGGGGAATTTTCCTGTATACTCAATCTTAGGCACCTAATTTCTATGTTTTCCGGTTTTTGGGATACCGCAAATTCCAGTAGTAAAACCCCACTTTTAAAAAGGTCTTTCCTTTCCGCATTATCCTTTGTGTATTTTGCCGTCAATGCAGAAACTGCACCCTTGTAAGCTACCAATACAGTGTTATCTTCCTTGGAAACAGTTTCCAGTTTATCCCTTAAGGCCAGGGCCGATTCACGGTCGTTTGTGGCCAGGCTAAAATCTTTTCGAACCTGGTCTAGATCGGGTGTGAAAGGAGAAATGGAAATCACGAATAGAAGAAAACAGATAAGTTTCATTTACACCGCGCTTTTAAAGGTTGCACTTAGTTTTAGGGCAACTGTTTCCCCAAAGGTGGTTGTACTTTTTACCTTGATCAGACCGTCTATTTCAGAAAGGTTGATGTCTATTAAAAGTGTCGGATCCGTTTCAGGATTTATAATGGCCATGAATTTTACATTGGTGGCGACAGATAGAAATAAATCATGCCCAAGACTTTTTTCCGTTAATTCCTTTATGATTTGAATCATACATACCCCTGGCATAATAGGCTTTCCTGGGAAATGGCCTTTAAAAATTTCATGCTTGGGGTTCAACTTGATTTGGGCCGATATGCCTTCCTCGTTTTTATTAAAAGTTTCTGTAGTATATAGTCCTTCTATTAACATTTTGCTCACATATTAAATTTGTAGGCGAGTCCAATTTGGAATACCCTGTTCAATTGATTCTCCTCAGAATTGACTCCATAGTCTCCGGAGTCATTGAAATCCAGATCTATCAATCCTTGTTTATATCTCAATTCCAATGCCAATCCAAAATCAAACTCATATCCAATCCCTCCAAACACGGCCAGATCTATAGGCGTTATTTCTAGATTTTCACCGTTGTCATTGATAAGGTTTATAAAATTGTCATCAAAATTAATGTCTATACTAGGGCCCAAAATAAAGTGGAACCCCTGATTTTTACTGACAAAAAATTTATTTGCCAGGGCAATGGATACATAATTAATATTTATGTCTTCCCCATTTCTATAGCTGGCATTACCTCCCTGGTTGGAATATATTATTTCTGGTTGCATAGTGTAACTATCCGTAAATTTGACCGCCAAAAACAACCCTGTGTATAATCCGGATTTGTTATCCAGTTCGGAATTCAGGATCTTGGCGTTGTTCAATCCCAATCTTACCCCTAGTTGCGACTTGCTTTGTGCAAACAAGGTGTAGGAAATTGTGAGGAAAAGGCTGGTAAATAGTAATTTTTTCATTTTTAAATGGCTTTTAAATCAATAGTTAGCTTAATGTTTTTGTGCCGTATTTTAATTTCCCTTGCATGATCGTTTTCTATTTCTGTAAAAATATAGTCCGATTTCTCTTTGTTTCCTTTTGTTTCCAGTATTTTATGTAGGCGTTCATCTGCCGTGATGTAAAAGTAAGTGTTATTCTTTATCTTGGTCTCAAAGAACATGCTATCTCCCATTTTGTGGTAATGGTTCAAAATGTTGGGATTTTCACTGGTCAGAACAAATAAATCCTTCTTAAGCAGGTTAATAAGAATCTTTTTATTCATTTCACTAAGAATAAAATTAATTTTGAATTCGTTTTTGATGAACGAAAAATCAAATAGTTTATTTCCCATTTCGGTTGTGAATACAACCCTATAGTGTTCTTGTCCCAGCTTTTTTATAGCAAATATTCCGCCAAAGGATTTCTCAGCGAAATTAATTTTGGCCTTGTAGATATAATCCTTGGAAAGGTCGGAAAAGTAAGGATTGATTACAGTTGGCCTATTGCCGTTTATTCTTTCTAGATTATTTTTTTTTGGAAAGGAAGCACAGGCAAACAGCAAGAGGGTCAAGCTAATTAGTAAATACCTCATTGTACAATGGTTTGTTGATCAGTCGGTCGTTAAAGACAATTCTAGTGAAATCATTGGTGGGTTCCACCATTTTAACCTCCATAACATCGGCCTTTTTCTTATCGAAAAACAAAATAAAAGAGGCGATATAACTTTTTATTTTTTCGTCTTTAGGGATAAAGATGACCTTGTAATAATTTGGGCTTTTAAAGTAGCTCATAGTGAAATCCGAATCTTGGAACAAGTTGCCCTTTACACTATTGACAATTAATTGATTTAGCTTTTTAAACAGGGCACTATTTCCCAGATCCATATTGCTTTTGGTTCCGGAATCGTTTATTGTTAATTTGTCGTCCTTAAAAATGATACTGTATTTAAAGGGTTCTGTATACTCCCATTTTACCATGTTGGGAGCCTTAAAAGCCATTCTGCCCTGTGTAGTAATATCATTGGATAAAAAGTCCAGATGCTTATACTGTGTAAAATTGCTTTGTATAGTGTTCGTGGCCTTGGACGTCTCGTTTATCATGGCCTTGAGCTCTGCAATTTCGGCATTGTTCATATTGCTTTCTTGGGCGAACAATAGGGTTGTACGGGCAATTAGGACAATTAAAAATAATAGGTTACGCATAGGCTTCAATATCTAACAATTGGTCTACAGTTACAGATTGCATTTTGTGCTGCTGTAAAAATAGCAATAACTGTTCCAATACTTCAACTGTTTTTTCACTACTGTCATGTAGTAGTATAATGTCGCCTTTCTTTATTTTATTGGTGATGCGTTTCAGGATTACTTTTTTTGATCTTTTGGTAGTGTCCAAAGATCGAATGTTCCAGCCCACCGTTTTTAGTTCCAATTTTTTAACTGCTCTTCTTATACTGGGATTTGTTACCCCAAAGGCCGGTCTATATAATTTGGGGTTAAGACCGGTTACTTCTTTTATGGTAGCATTTGTTTTTTGGAGTTCCAATATTACTTTTTGTGTCCCAAAGAATCCAAATTTGTTGGAATGTGTGTAGGTATGGTTCCCAATAGTATGCCCGTTATCCACTATTTTCTGTGCAATTCCACCAAATAAGTTTACTTGTTGTCCCACACAAAAAAAAGATGCTCTGGCATTATATTTTTGAAGTAGTTCCAAAACTTTGGGCGTAAAGTTGGGGTGGGGACCATCATCAAAGGTAATGGCAACCAGATTATCGGGAATTTTATTGTTGAAATGCAGGGCAGGGAGATGATAATTCCAGCGGATGTGGAAGGAGCCAATAATAGTAAAAGTAACCCAAACAGCACCCAATAGTATATAGGCCCACCACTTGATTTCCCAAAAAACATCCAATACAAGAAGGGCGGCCAAAGCAATGCTAAAAAGGCTATTTATTATAGGATACTTCAACATCGGCGAAGAAGGGTGAAATTATGGTTTTTACCTCTGTATTGATTGTACAGTAAAACAATTTCAAAGCCCTTGGTTTTAATTGTGTTTATGGCAACGGCACTTGGTATCTGCTGGGTCTTAAGAATTTTGGCTCCCAGCCAAAATCCAAATGCCGAAGCTGTGTTAAATTCACCACTTAGATGTTTGTAAACCACTTGCTGGGTGTTTTTAAAAGGTCCATTGGTAAGCTCAGTATAATAATTGTCGTAGTCAATGTCTCCATTATTTCCACTGATCAGCATATCAATGTCGGTTGCGGATAGATTATTTTCCTTTAAATATGCCTCAAGATTGGCCAATAGATCTGATATAGCAAGGGTATTAAAGGTCTTTACTCCCAATACCTGGGCATAACTGGAATCTTGTTTTTTGTTGGACAACACAAAGAAATTGGCACCTTCCCCAAATACGGCGCCAGCGGTTTTGGAATTCAGCAACTCGTTGGAATTTATTTTTTCCGGTTTTATATGTTGTATTAGTTTATGTATGGCGTTGGTGTGTTCCCCGGATTCATCAACTCCACCTACAAGTATGTTTTCCGCTTCCTTAAGTTCTAATTGCATTAAGGCATCGATGAGGGCCGATTCAAAGGAAACACTGCTATGTACGTAGGTGAAATTATATCCCTTGCACCCAATGCCCAATGCTATCTGGCCTGCAACTGTATTATGGGTAGACTGTATAAACGAAGTAGGGGTAAGGAACTGCTCATTGTTGTCCAAAATGGCGGTTACAAATTTTTCGGAATCCCGAACGCATCCCATTCCCGTTCCGGTAATAATGGCATCTATATCTGTTAGATTTGCTTCCTCCAAGGCTATTTTAGAGGCAACTACCCCCATTTTTATACCCTTTGCCATTCTTCTAGCTGCTGCCGGCGGAATAAAATCCTTATAGTTGGGCTCTATTACCGGTATGATGTTGTCTTCATAGGTAGTTATTTCCTCCAAAAAATCATTGTTGTCAAATGTTTTTTGGGCAGATATGGAACCGATACTGTTAATATAAACTTTTTCCATTAGTTGTTGGGAATGCCGATTTCTAATATAATATCTAAAAGGATCAAATGGTCCAAATGTAAATATAACAATTCCTTCTTAAGCCTATTTTGAAAAAATAAGTGTGGAGCAATTTCCTCCAAACCCTAGGGAGTTGGACAGAACGGTGTTTAATGCTTTTTCTTTTAAGGTGGTTTGCGGGATAAGGGAAAACTCTTTCATTGGAGTTTTAAAATTTAAATTGGGGTAGATAATGTTGTTTTGAAGTGATAGTATTGCATACACCGCTTCAATTGCGCCTGCTGCGGCCAAGGTATGCCCGGTATAGGCTTTCGTGGAACTAAATTCTGGTACATCTTCACCAAAAACACGGATAAGGGCCCGTCCCTCGGATAGATCGTTGTTGCCGGTGGCGGTCCCATGGGCATTGATGTAATCTATGTCCTTTGGCTCCAATCCTGCAACGGCAAGAGCCTTCTCCATGGCCAAAGTGGCACCATCCCCATTTTCGGAAGAGGCCGTTTGGTGATATGCATCGTTGGCATTACCATATCCAACCACATATCCCAACACTTTTTTCTTTTCCTTTTTTACTAGGAATTCAGATTCCAACACTAAATAAGCAGCAGCTTCCCCTAAATTGAGTCCTTTTCTATTTTCGTCAAAAGGTGTATTGTAGGAGTCGGACAAGATCATTAAGGTTTTAAAACCATTAATAGTGAATTTGGACAAACAGTCGGCACCACCCACAATTACCCTATCCAATTTTCCTGTTTTAATTAATCTGGCCCCGAACATTATTGCATTCGCAGCAGAGGAACAGGCAGTACTGATGGTCGTGACCAAACTTTGGTCAATGCCCAATTGTTCCGCTATTTTTTCCGTAGAGTCTCCGGCATGGTGGCCTTCAATGTACCTTCTATTGTCCTCACTTTCCAAGTAATCGTAATAAAATTTTTCGGTCATATCCATGCCGCCAACACTGGTGGATGAAATAAGGCCCGTCCTGTAGGCTTTTATGTTGGTTATTTTGGCATCAGCAATGGCTTCCTTAGCTGCAATGGCTCCCAATAAGGCCGTTCTGGAGTAATTGTTGTTAGTGCTTAAACCCAATTTTGCTTCCAATTCCGCGTTGGTGAATTCAATTTCACCTACCATAATACTGCCTTTGTGCACGGTATCTATTTTGGAAATATGGGAAATTCCTGTTCTACCCTCCAAAAGTGAACTGTAATTCTCGGCCACATTGTTTCCAATAGCCGAAATTATACCCATTCCCGTTATAGCTACTCCTGTGGACATGAATTTTTTATTTTAAGGTATAGATTTCCTTGGATATAACCAAGGTGTTCATTCAGTGAATAAACACCTTGGTTTTGTACTGTTGAATGTAACCGAATTATTTTGTGCGATGCTGAGCAATATAATTTGCCATTACTTCAATGGATTCAAATATTTTTTTTCCCTCTTTTGGGTCGGTAAGTTTAATTCCATAATCCTTGTCCAACATTACTATGAGTTCCAATGCGTCTATGGAGTCCAGTCCAAGACCATCACCAAACAAGGAATCGTTATCTGCAATTTCATCAATTGCAATATCCTCCAAGTTTAATTGAGTAATAATTTTTTCCTTAAGTTCTTGTTTTAAATCGCTCATTTGGTTGTGTACAATTTTATTATTTCTTCTTTATTGTGTGCAATGCTTCCTTCCGTAGAAACTAGGTATAAAAATGCTTCATAGTCCTCTACGTCACAGTTTATCCACCCGCACAACACTTCGTCCGCTTTTTCAGTCTTAATTAAACTGCTTGCGTAGTCGTGCAGATAACCTGCATTAAAGTGGTTAAAGATAAAAAAACTATTTTCAGAATATAGCCTATGCTTAATACTTATCTCTCCAAGGCAAATATTGGGCAAGGTATAGACGAAAACAGCGGGACTCGGAAAGTAGTTTTCTTTGTCCACTATAGACTCTTGGTGCTTTCTGTCAGTTTTCAGGCTCGAAGCACTATTTGAAAACACCAAGGCAATGTTTTTGGGTTTTTCTGAATCTTGGGTTATTGGCTTTAGTAAAATATCGGAGGCCAGAAACCCAAGTTTGCTTAGGTCATCCATTTTAAAAAACTTGGGATAATTGGTGTCCATCTTTTTATAGGCCATTTTTATAAAAGTGGTGAAATCGCCCCCTAGGTCTTCAAAGAGCAACTGAGCATTCAACAGTACCCTGTTGTTGGATATTCTACAATATTCCTTTATTTTAAGATCTTGGGCCTTCATGATTGAACCTTTTTAAATACGGCAGCTGTATTGCAGCCTCCAAAGCCAGAGGCAGTCTTTAAGAAGTAATTTAAATTCTTGACCGTAGGTGCAGTAATTATATTGAGGGGTTGTGATACGCCCAATTCGGTGAACCCTTTGGAGGTATATAAGGTATTGTGGTAAAGGGAATGCATACCAACAATAGTTTCCAAAAGGCCCGATGCCCCAAGGGTATGTCCAAAATAGCCTTTGAGGCTGTTTAATGGCACCGTGCCCAGGCCTAATCTGTTCAGGGCTATTGATTCCATTTCGTCATTGAAATTGGTTGCAGTGCCATGGGCGGAAATATAGTCTATATCCTGAGGGCCTACATTGGCTTCTTTAAAAGCCGAAAGTATACTGCGATAAAGGCCTTCCCCTGTTCTTGATGGGCCGGAAATATGATTGGCATCATTACAGGAAGCTTCGCCCAATACTTCCGCGGCCTCGGGGACTAAATTGTTCTGGTCCTTGTTTACCAATACACTGGCGGCCACCTCCCCTATATTAATACCTGATCTCTGCTTGCAATAGGGTTTGCAGGGCTGGGAACTCATGGCTTGGAAGGAATTGAAGCCAGAAAGAATAAAATTGGAAACAATATCGCCTCCAACTATAAATACCTGATCGAAGGTGCCCTGGGAAATAAATCTTTTAGCTATTGAAATAGCCAATATTCCTGAAACACAGGCGTTGGAAAGCACAATAGGTTCTGTGGTAAACCCAAAATAGTTTTTGATAATATGCCCTAAAGTTCCCAAATAGGCCCTTTCTGTTGGCATAGGGCTCCTGGGATCCAAGGTATCTATATTTCCTTTGGTTGTGGACAGAATTAAGCCTACCCTATCCGTTAATTCTACTCCGGATGCTTTAATGATTTTATCCAGGGATAGGATCATCATTTTCTCCAAGCGGGTATAGTCGCCATTCGGGTGTAATTTTTCGAAGGCCTTTCCTAGGTAATCGGAATCGATAACAGAAGCATAAAATGGGTTGGGAAATAGGTTTTCATCTTCAATTAATGTTATCCCCGATAAGCCCTCATGAATATTTTTCACCACCGTAGGACTATCAAAGCCTATGGAAGACACAATATTGTTATATGAGAGATAGGTCTTATTCATTCAATAATCCAACTTTTAGTTTCCAATCCAAAAAAAATGTTGGCATGGTCAGGGATAAACCGCCTTCGTCTTCCACAAAAACCTGTATGGTTTCCCCGGTGCATACCAATTTGTTTTGTGGATCATAAATTTCGTATTTAAAAACCATTTTAGCTGCTGGTGAATCTACAAAAATTGTTTTAATAGTGGCAACATCGCCATAGCGTAACGGAAGTTTGTGTTCACAGGACGATTTAACAATCGGGGTGGTGTAGCCGGCTGCTTTGTGATCTAGATAGGCAATCCCATGGTGCCTGCCAAAGGCTTCCCTGCCATCCTCAAAATATTGGATATAATTTCCGTGCCACACAATGCCCAAAGGGTCTGTTTCAGCAAAGCGAACCCTAATTTCACTGGTAAAGCTAATCTCTGATTTGTTCTTAGACGGCATTTTTTCTTTCATTATACACAATGGAAATGGCGGTAGTTATTACAAAAAATAAAAATAATAGGGTTAGTTCAGGTACAAGATCCATTAGCCCCACATCTCTTAAAAAAACATCATAAAAGGCATTTAAGCCCCAATTCATGGGCGATAAATTTGAAAGTGTCTGCATAAACTTAGGCATTATAAATACGGGCACCCAAACACCTCCCAATGCTGCCAATATAACCACAAAAGTAGCGCCGAAGGGGGCAGATTGTTCCTGGGTCTTTGCCACGGTTCCCAATAGCAGTCCAAGGCCAATGGCCGCAAGTCCCGCAAATAAAGCTACAAGGAACAATAGTGGTATTTTTCCCGAGACGTCAAGGCTGGGAAGGCCTAAGATAGGGAATAGATAAACCCCTATTCCCAACATTAGTCCAAACTGTATGAGACATACAGCAAGGTAAATCACAGTTTTTCCTCCTAAAACCGTTAGATAGGAAACGGGATTTGTCCTTAGACGAACAAAGGTGCCCTGGCTTTTTTCCTTGACCATATTGATGGACAAGGGAACAATGATAAAAAATATAGCGAACAAGGTCCAGGCGGGTACATTGTGCTGTACCGAATTGGGGATTATTTCATTTTTGCCAATACTAGGAGTAACTTCCTTAAAGGTGATAAAACTTTCGGTGTCAAATATTGCTTCGGTTTCATCATCCGTTATTTGGGATTGGAATGCCTTGTAAATAGTTTGGGTCTCTATTTTAAAGATCATCTTGTCTATCCCATTCTTAATGGAGTTTTTAAAGGCCATCTGTGTAGCGGGGTCGAAATAAAGTATGACCTCTTTTTTTTCTAAATCCGCTTTTTCGGATTGAGGCGTTTCTTCTTCCAAACCAAATTTGGAAAGCAGACCTTCCACATTAAGATTCACTTTTTTTTCCAGTTCCGAACTAAGGTTGGCCGGAATTACAATGGCCAGTTGATACTTGCCTTTGAAAACCAGTTCCTTGGCTTCGCTGTCCGATTCTTTCCCAATAATATTAAAGGATTTGGACTCGGCCAGCCCATCGTAAATATTTTTGGAAACCTCACCCTTGTCATAATCCACCCAAAGGATAGGTATTTTGTTGTCATTGATAGACCTAAAAGTGCTATCCTGAATTAGGGTAATGGTGACCACCAATACCAAAGGCATTACAAATAAGATGGCCAATCCACCTATATCTCTGGATAGGAGTAGTAATTCCTTATATGTTGAAGCCCAAAGTTTATGCATGATCTCTTAGGGCTTTTCCGGTCAAGGTTAAGAAGACGTCTTCCAGATTGTGTGATTCCGGGTATTGGGAAATAAGATTTTTAGGAGCTCCTTCAATGATGATCCTTCCGTGGTCAATAATAGCCACTTTTGTACAAAATTGTTCTGCTTCGTTCAAATGATGGGACGTATAGATAATGGTGGTTCCCTGGGCGTTCAATTTTTTTAAATTTTCAATAATTACATTTTTGGATTGTACGTCCACACCAACTGTGGGTTCGTCCAAGAACAGAACTTTTGGGTTGTGCAGGATACTGGCAATTAAGTTGACACGTCTTTTCATTCCGCCAGAAAAAGTATCCAATTTTTTGTTGGAAAATTTTTCCAACCCTAAAACTTCCAAATGAAAATTGATCTTTTCCTTTAAAAGCTTCCCTTTTAGACCGTACATGCTGCCCAGGTAATACAAATTTTCATATGCGGTTAGGGTAGGGTAAAGGGCATATTCTTGGGGTACTATACCAATTAGTTGTTTAAGTTGGTTAGCATTCTTCTGAAAGGTTAGTCCGTTGATGGAAAAACTGCCAGAGGTGGGTTTTATCAAAGAACTTAACATGGAGATCAGTGTTGTTTTTCCAGCTCCGTTGGGTCCTAAAAGCCCAAAAATTTCCCCTTCGTCTATTTTTAGATCGAGGTCCACCACCGAATAATCCGCGTTATTTTTATATTTTTTGGAGAGATGGGATATTTGGATCATGGGCTACTTTATATTGCCTTTTTCAGTTTTTTAAAAAAAACTTCCTCTTTGTTGGCGATATCTTCAAGAAGGGTGGCTACATGATCGTATTGGTCAACGGCTACGGCATTGCTCCTGTTTTTGTATATGCGTGATGCCTCCACTGCAAAATCGCGCCACTGGTCACCTATCAAGGTCATTTCTTTGGAAAGCTCCAAGAGTTGATTGTTGGTCAATAATTTTCCCGCTTCTTGTAAAAATGCGGCATAAATATATCGGAAACCACCACCTCCGGTACCTATTTCTTCTTGCATACGCACAATTTGCCCCAAATAATGATTGGCAATTTTAATGCCTTTGGCCTTTGGCCATTTGCGAATAAGTTTGGCAATTTTCCGTATTCCCTTTACCCCAACAACCGGGACGGGCGCCAACATATCCCTACAGGTGTGCTTTATGCCCTTAATAATGGCTTTTTCGAGCTGTAGCTGTTCCGGGAAAGCGGTAGGATAATAAATATGTCCTTTGGGGGCAAAGGCGCCTTTGGCAAATCTTACTTTTTCCAGTTCCTTTTCGGTAAGCGAGGTAACGGTTTCCATTACGGGGTCACTTATTAGATAAATACCATCTTTTTTACCATAGACCACCATGTTGTGGGCGTTGAAATGGAAGCGATATTCATCAGGAAAGTAAGGTAGATTGTACACGCCTACCTGAAGTCCTACCGGATTATTTCTTTGTAGGTTTTCATCCAACCTGGCCTTGGCGGTTTGGGCATTTCGAAATTTTTCACGTTTTATTTTAATTCCGACCCGTGTGGCAAATCGGGTAAAGATAATTCCTGGCATTGCCCTATAGGATACTACAGGTGCATGATTGACCTTTAAAAAGGGAATATAGGTAAACAAGAGCCCAGAGCCTATTCCAAAAACCATAGGCTCACTTACGGTAAACCCGTTATACGTCATTAAGTTGGCTACTACACCGTTCTCGCAGTGTGCAGCTTGCTTGTGTTTAAAATCTATTTCCATTGTTTAGAGATCGGTACGCTGTAGCTCTTCGATCGTAATATCGAAGACATCTGCATATTTTTGTAATGTTTTGTTATTTAGATTTTTAAATACGGCAGGTCGAAAATGTCTTTTAACCCTCCACTTCCAAATTCCCACGTAGCTCGCTAAGATGGGGAGATCCATTTTATGGAGTTCCATATAGTATTCCAAGGGGCTCACCTTAAGATCCTTAACCCTTTGTTTTGAAGCTGAAATACGCTCATTTAAAGCCTCTATGGCATTGTTCAGGGCAATGGTCTTAGGGTTCCATCCTGTACTTAATTCTGTGGTGTATTCCCCGTTTTCATCAACGGCATAACACAGTTCTTTAAAATTGGCAGATTCAAGATTGCTTTTGTCCTGTGGTACTTCATTCTTTTTCATGCCTAAGGTCATTATACATTATAGGCCAAGGTTGCTGGCTTATAAAGTTATTAATACAATTTCATATTCGATCCGCAGATGTAGCTAAACTTCCTGTATCAGAAAATTCAGGATACAATCTGCCACTAATTCTTTCTCTGTATATATTTTGCATTCCATAGTGCATATACTAAAATTTCCCGAATTGTAATTGGATACGAGATTGGCCTTGGTGGTTAAGGTGTCTCCTGTCTTGGGTAACAAAAAAATGTTAGCCTTTTTAATACCGCTAATAAAACCAATAACACTATTTCCTTCACCTTCAAGATCATCCGCTGCAAAGAAATCTTGGCCAACAATTGCAGAACAGGATTGGGCTGCATTTTCTATAATGCCCGATTCACTAAACCTATTGTCCTTTACAAAGATACAATCTTCGGTTACTTTGAATTCAGTGGTTACCGTTTCTTTGTTAAGATCAATTATTTTCGTGACCAAGAGCATTGGCGCTCTATGGGGCAAAAATTTGTGTATATTTATATGTGAACGCGCTGTATTCAATTAGTTTAGTTTGCCAATACGGTTTTCATTTCACTGTTTGCCATAATTTTGTCATTGCAGGTTACTTGAATCTTTACTAAGGTAACACCTAAGATCTCATGTAGAATGGTAACTGTTGTTATTAATTCCTGATCTACGGTTGGCAACTCAAGTATTTCAGCCAATTTAATGGCCCCAATATATCCCGTGGGCGCAGGCTCATTCTTTAGGAAATATTGGTACCCGGTATGAAGGGCCACGGACTGTGCCATGTGTTCAATTAATCCGGCAGCCATAAATTTATTATTGTACACAAACAAATTGGTTGGTGGCGGTGTAAAACCAGCAACCACCTTTTCTTCGGAAAAGTAAAGTAACTTGTCCACCATTACAAAAGGCGCTTTTTGGGGGATCAGATTTTCAATTAGCCCTTTATCGTCTATTGTTTGTTTCAATAAATTCATTTAACAGACCGTTAGGTAGGCATAGGAATAGGAAAACCTAGCACTTTCCGGTACGTGCAACAATATCTTTTCTCCCTTTTTTAATTGTCCTGAACTTACCAATTCTTCAAGCATAACAAAAATTGAAGCTGCACCAACATTACCAACCTTGCTCAAATTCATAAACCATTTCTCCCAAGGTACTTCCACGCCCTGTCGTTTCAATTCCTCATATAAATTTTCCTTAAAATAATAGGAGGAGATATGTGGTAAATAATAGTCAAAATCGGCTGTAGTAATATTGTGTTTTGCCATAGCCATTTTTAGACTATCCACTCCTTTTCCCAATATATTTTCACCCAAGAGTTTAACATCTTGTTTCATGGCGAAAAGTGATTTTTTTGCCCAATCTTCGGCAGGATATTCGCTCCAAGGTTTTAAATGGCCATTTTCCAATTTATCGGCACCGGCATACATACATGTTTCCATTTCAAAGGCATAGGAATACCCTTCCATCCATTCAATTTTTAAAGCAATGCCTTTAGGTTCGCTTTCCAGTAAAACGGCTCCGGAGCCATCGGAAAGCATCCAGCGCAAAAATTCTTTGTTAAAGGCCAATATAGGGTTGTCTTCCAACTCTTTCAGGTGTTCTACCTCATTTTCAAAAATATCGGATTTCATCCAAGTTGAGGTTCTTTCCGACCCCGTGCATACTGCATTGGATACCTGTCCCGCCTTTATGGCCAAGAAACCGTATTTCAGGGCGTTCATCCCAGAACAACAGGCCCCAGAAGGGGAATTAACCTCTAAATTTCCGTTTTTTAAAAAGCCGTGCACCATAGAGGCGTGTGATGGCAATATTTGGTCCGGACTACTGGTGCCACATGAAAGAAGTTCAATATCCTTGGTGGTAAAAGTGTCATCACATAATAGCTCAATGGCCTCCTTGGTTAGTTGGGCATTGTTATGGGTAATGTTTCCATTATCGTCTATGGCGTAATATCTGGTCTTAATTTGATTGTTTCGCAGGACTATACGTCTAGCCTTAGAATTCTTACCATTGATAATGCCCAATTTTTCTTCCATTTGTTCATTGTCAATAGGTTCATTAGGTAAGAACTTGGCAATCCTGGTAATATAAACGTCTTTCATTAATTGTTCTTTAATCTAACGGATGAATAGTATGCTTTATCCCTTTTAATTTTATTGTACCGGGGTATGTAAGTCGCCAAAAATACAATAAAAACTATTGGAGCTATAGCCCAAATTGCAAATAACAAATAATATTTGAACAAAACCAGCAATTTCTTTCGTTTTGGATTACCTGTAGGTCCTTTCTTTATAATAAGGTTTGCCCATTTAGTAAACAAAACATTGCCTCTAATGTCTGTCTGTATCAGCAAGGGTTTTACTTTAACGGCATCGAGTTTTAATAAATCATCTTGTAAGTTGCCGAATTCATTGGTTAATAGCGCCTTTCTGATAGGTGTTCCAAATTTTTCAGACGCTTTGATATCTTCGTCGGAAACCCCCGGTTTTGGAAAAATGCCAAGGTACTTTGTTTTTTTTCCTCCTAACATCCAATGCACTATGGTAATAACGCTTATGTGATTTATGTGACGGTCTACCAAAGCTATATTGCCCACTAACCGGGCATTACAGGAAACTAGTAGGCGTTTCATTTTTTCCTGTGCCATTAGCCACATGTTTCTACAGGCAATAACTGTTACTACGGGTGTCTTGTCCAGGATTTTCTTGGCAACATCAGATTTTAGAAAAGAATTGATGGGTATAGAGGGAGTTAGGTACCAGACTTGGTACCCTAGAATTATGAGATCATATTTCTTTTCAAGGATTTCGGCCTTTGGCGGCTTTAGCTTACATGGGATTTGTAAAAAGGATTCAGGAAACGCATCATAAAAATCATCTTGTTTCCAAGGAAATTTATAATCATTTTCGGGTTCTATCCTATAATAAGTAATGTTTACGTTCTCCCCGTCTATGGAAGTTGCCAAATTTTGAACAATATCCAACAACTGCCCGGATTGGGAGTAATAAATTATAAGAACTTCTTTCATGGGTAAGCTATTAATCTTCTTTATAATACCGCCAAGATTACCATTTTATTAATAATTAAATGGTCTTTCCTATGACTTTTAAATTGGTTCAAATTTAATTTTAATTTAGAGATCGGCACCAGATTTGGAAAATGTAACCAAAACTTAGTGTTATCCTAACCGAAATTAGTTTTTTGAGCCCCAAAAATCAAAATAGTTAAACCACTGTAATGGATATTGTTCTATTATCCATTCCATGCTTTTAATATAATTGGCTAATAATCCTTCGGCATCCCTTTTCTTAAAATCTGCTTTTCTGGCGTAAAGATGATAGTGTTTATTGGTTTCCTTCATTACATATACAAAGAGGACCGGTACGTTTAATCTAGATCCCATCAAAAAAGGACCGGAAGGAAATTGTGCTTTTTCACCTAAAATAGGTGCGGTCATCAACTTGGCCGTTGTTGCATATCTATCTCCGGTCATGCAAATTATCTCATTTTTTGCCAGGGCCGCATTCATTTCAAAGATATGGGAAAGATCTTCCTGGAGGATAATAAATTTGGTTGCCGATTTCTTAATATATCGATCGAGGTATTCCTTTATTGCTTTATGTTCGGCATCCGTGGTAAGTAGATTAATAGTGGCATTCCCTTCCAGTTCGTCCAGGAAAAACTCAGCTATTTCGAAGTTGCCCAAATGGGCACTGATCAAAATCCCCCCCTTTTTATTGGCCAAGGTTTCGTTTAAATGTTCTATTCCGTCGAAATGATAGGTAAACCTATTTCTAAGACCCGAAGAAATAGCTACTTTGTCCAAAATGGTCTGTCCAAATACGTAGTAGCTTTTATAAATGGATACAATACTTTTTAGCGTGCTGTATTTAAGTCTTTTACGGAAGTAGTAATAGCTGGCCTTGGTGCTTGCGGGAGCAAAAAAACAAAAATAAAAGGCGACAAAATATAGAATAAAATAGGCCGATCCCAATCCAAGCCTTTTAATGGAAAAAACAAAAATCTTATATCCTAAAACAGAACCTCTGGACTTTCCTTTCCATTGATTTGACATTTTTTGCGACTAAAATTTTAGTTTAATTTCCTCTCTATAAGATCATAAAAGTCTTGTAAAGTAATTACATTAATGAAATCTTCTCCCACCAATTTAACACTAAAGTTAGATTCGATAGCCACTACTAAATCAACAAAATCCAAACTGTCCAATTCAAGGGTTTTCTTTAAATTGGCCAATGGAGAAATATCATCTGCATCAACTTCAAATTCATCTATAAGAAAGTTGTTTATTTTATCAATAATTACTTCTTTATTCATCTTTAATCTTTCACTTTTTTTATTAGCAATGCTGAATTTGTACCTCCAAATCCAAAAGAATTCGACAAAAATACATCAATTTTTTTATCCAGTGTTTTTCTTACCAGATTTAATTTGGCCGCATCCTCGTCAGGATTTTCAAGATTTATATTGGGTGCAATAAATGAATGTTCCATCATCAGCATGGAATACACAATCTCACTGGCACCAGCCATCCAACATTCATGGCCGGTCATGGATTTTGTAGAGCTAACATAGGGACCGTTATCACCAAAAACAGCAAATATGGCCTTGGCTTCATTGGAATCCCCCACAGGAGTAGAGGTAGCATGGGCATTTACATAGTCTATTTCGCCGGGTTTAATTTGGGCTTGGTCTATAGCTTTTTTCATGGCCAATGTAGGGCCGTCTACGTTTGGAGTGGAGATATGATCCCCATTGGACGAAAACCCGTAGCCTATGATTTCTCCTAAAATAACAGCATTCCTTTTTTTAGCGGATTCATAGCTTTCAACTATAAGGGATGCAGCTCCGCCACTGGGTACCAGTCCGTCCCTACTTTTGTCAAATGGGCGAGAAGCAGTCCCAGGTGCTACATCGTTGACCGAAAATACACCTAGTCCGTCAAAACTGCCCATGGCCAATTCATTGATTTCTTGGGTTCCGCCGCATATGATACAATCTTGAAGTCCACTTTTAATTAATTGATAGGCAATACCAATGGCATGCGACCCGCTTGCACAAGCAGCACTTACGGTGAAGTTTATTCCCCTTAATTTGAAGATGGTGGAGAGGTTCATGGTTACGGACGAGTTCATGGCTTTAAAAATAGCCCCGGAACCAACCAAGGTAGTGTCTTTCTTTTCCCTTAGTTTGTCAATGGATTCGATTACTGATTTGGCTGTGCTATCATTGCCGTATAGTACGCCAACCTCATTATTGTCTAAATATTCTTGGGATATACCTGCATTTTTTAAAGCCTCCAAAGTGGCTATATATGCGTAGGCTCCTTCCTCTCCCATACTTAAACGTTGCCTTCTAGTGAGCAAGTCTTTCAGGTCGGGTTCTTCTACCATGCCCGTTAAGCAGGAGCGATATCCAAATTCCTTCCGTTTTTCGTCATAAACAATTCCTGAAGTTCCCTTGTAAAGTGATTCTTTGACTTCGTCCAGGTTTTTTCCTAAACAAGAGTATATTCCCATACCTGTAATTACGACCCTCTTCATCTTTCCTAGTGTTATTTTTAAGAATATATACCTCCGTTAATATTTATGACCTCGCCTGTAATATACGATGACTTTTTGGAAGCCAAAAAGGAAACTAAATGGGCTACTTCCCCAGCTTCCCCAAAGCGGTTCATAGGTATCATTTTTTTAAGCTCTTTTTCGTCAAGATCACCGGTCATATCCGTTTTGATAAAGCCAGGTGCCACAGCATTAACGGTGATGTTCCTTTTTGCTATTTCCTGGGCCAAGGCCTTTGTACCCGCTATTATTCCTCCTTTTGCGGCAGAATAATTGACTTGCCCCGGTGTACCTTTAAGGCCGGATACGGAAACCATATTAATGATCCTGCCATATTTATGCACCAATAATTTTTGGATCAGGTGATTGGTGACATTGAAAAAACCATTTAGACTTGTGTTGATTACACTGTTCCAATCCTCAGGTTTCATCCACATGAAAAGGCCGTCTTTGGTAATGCCGGCATTGTTTACAATTACTTCTATAATAGCCTCCTTGTTGTCCTCATGCCATTTATCCAATTTACTTTTTACTTCTTCCGCATCGCCAACATTAAATTGTATAAGTTCCGCGCTCCCTCCAATTTTTTCTATTTCATCTAAGGTTTCCTGTGCCGCGGATTCATTGGACTGATAATTAATAAGAATCTTATACTCGGTATCTAGTGCTAGCTGTAGGCATATGGCTTTTCCAATTCCTCTTGATCCTCCGGTTACCAGTGCAAATTTCTTTTTTTCGCTCATTTATCTAATTAGTGTGATTTAATTCTTTACGTCGTCGAATATCTCCGCATTTTCGTACCATTTATTGCCCAAAACTTCTCCCTTGGCATTTAGAAACCCCCATTCCTTGTTATGTTTTACTCGGGCAAGCCCATTAATGAACCCTTTTTCCAAATTCTTTTTAAAGATAGAAAACGATAATCCTGCCGTGATATCATATTCGGGTTGTATTACCCATTTTCCAGTTTTATCTATAAAGCCCCATTTCTTTTCTTTCACAGGAGCAAGACCGTTAGCGGAGAACACTTCGGCATCCTTAAAGTTGAAATCTATAACCTTTTCTCCCTTTTCATTAATATACCCCCAGTTTTTGTTCATAAACACTGGGGCCAATCCTTGGCTAAAATCCCTTGCCTTTTCATAGGTAGGAGCTATGACCCACTCGCCTTTGTTATTGATGAAGCCCATCAATTTATTGCTACGGGCATATGTTAAGTCGGACTTGTCAGTGAATTCCCAGATCTTATCGGCATTCTTTACCGGGTTAAAATTACCATTGGCTACTATACCAAAGGAATCCTGTTTTTTTACCCACACACCTTTACTATTATAATCTCCAATTTCTTGGTTCTCAATGGGGATAAAGATCTCACCCTTTTTGTTGATCATTCCCCATAGCTCACCTTTTCTGGCCTTGGCATATCCATCAATAAAGGGTTTTATTTCATCAAAATCCGGTTCGGCAATTAATTTTCCGTCGGTCCCTAAAAGCCCAATTTTTTCGCCTCTTTTAAAAAAGGCCACTCCATTGTCAAAATCATAATATTTATCCGAAACTGGTGTTTCCAAGGTTTCGCCCGAAACATTGATATAATGCCATTGGTCACCTTTGTTTACCAGGGCCAGCCCGGAATTAAATTCCTTTACATGTTCGTATTCAGGTTGAATTGCCCATTCTCCCGAAGTATTTATATAGCCCCATTTGTCACCCATTGAGGCAGCGGCGCGCTCGTTCGTAAAATTATCCGCTTTCTTGAATTGGGGTTTTATCGCATATTCCCCCGAGGTATTAATATACCCAAATAGGCCATTTTCTCTTACCAGGGCATATTCCTGGGAATAAAAATTACCAAAAACTAAAAAAAGTACAACTGACAATCCAATTTTTGTTTTCATCTGTGATTTTTTTAAATTAAAACGTTCATATTCAATAATTACCAAGTTAAGACTCGGCATATGTTTAAGATTAAACTAAGCCACTATTAAATTATGGAATATTTTATTTAAATAACTTTTCTAACTCAATTTTTTAACTAAGCTCCTTACATGCGTAAGTTTCTTCTTCAAAATTTTGAATAAAGCTTTTAACCTTATTTACGTAAGGGTACATGGGAACGTCTTTGTCGGAGATAGGGGGAACCAAATTTCTAATATCATCATACATTTTTTTTGTTTTTGATGATATTTTATCCTGTACTTTCAAATATTCAATTGCTTGAACAATAGTTATCGTTTCTATGGCAAGGACTTCGAAAGTATTTTCGATGACTTTTTTGGTAATATTGGCTGCATTGGTTCCCATGCTAACAATATCCTGATTGTCGTTGTTGTTAGGGATACTGTGCACGTACATGGGATTGGACAACATCTGGTTCTCAGCAGTTGTGGAGGTGGCAGTAAACTGTACACCTTGCATCCCAAAATTTAAACCAAGTTTGCCAAGATTGACAAATGGGGGAAGTATATTATTTAGATTTGGATTTAAGAGGTAATTTAATTGTCTTTCGGCGAGCATGCTCATTTTGGTTACAATTAATTTTAGTTTGTCCATTTCAAGGGAAACATAATCGCCATGGAAATTTCCACCGTGGTACACATGCTCTTTTTCAACATCCACAATGGGGTTGTCGTTGGCCGAATTAACCTCTTCAATAAGAATTTTTTCCACATTGTTCAAAGTATCAAGGACCGGGCCTAAAATTTGGGGTACGCATCTCAGGGAATAGTATTCCTGAACCTTTTCCTCAAAAATTGACACTTCATTATTGCCATTGTACAAATGGTGTTCCCTTTTTCGGGTAAGTGTACTGTCCTTTAAATGATTTCTCATTGATTTGGCGATGTGCTGCTGTCCCTTATGTTTTTTGGACTGATTTAGCTCTAGGGACAAATGGTCATCATAGGCCTGTACTATTTCGTTGATGGCAGAAGAACAGCATATCATCCAATCCAATAACTTTCTGCTATTTATGGTGTTGATAAGGCCTATACCGGTCATTACGGAAGTGCCATTTATAAGTGCCAAGCCCTCTCTTAATGAGACGGTAATCGGCTTTAGGTTTTCAATTTTAAAAACTTCTTCCGTTGGTCTTCTCTCGTCCTTGTAAAAAACTTCACCTTCCCCTATAAGTACTAACGCAATATGGGCCAATTGGACTAAATCCCCACTGGCACCAACACCACCGTGCTCAAAAATTACAGGGGTAATGTTTTTATTGATGAGCGAAGTCATTAATTCTATTACCGAAATATGTACACCTGAATGACCCAAGCTTAAAGTGTTCAATCTGGCCAACATGGCAGCCTTAACATATTGTGCCGGGATTAGATTGCCGGTTCCGGAAGCGTGGCTTCTTATAAGATTGTATTGTAATTGGATTCGGTCGGAGTCCTTTATTTTGTATTGGGCCATTGGGCCAAAACCTGTATTTACACCGTAAATAATTTTGTTTTGGGAAAATTGGCTTAAAAAATTAAAACTATTTTCGACGGTTGCTAAAACGTCTTTATTTATTAGAATAGATTCTTCTTTAAAAATTATACGATAGAAATCCTCTATTCCTAACTTTCCTTTAATAGTCAACATGTATATAAATTCAATATTTAAAAAGTAAATTGAATAACAATTAATAAAAATAGTTATTTTGGATTGCAAATGTATGATATTTAACCAATCAATATTTTAAAAATAATGAATCAACGTTTAGTCGAAGTCTTGGTAATTGGCGCAGGGCCGTCTGGTTGCGTCTCTGCAGCCTTTTTGCAAAGTCAAGGAATTAAAGTTCAAGTGGTTGAAAAAAGTGTTTTTCCCAGGTTTGTTATCGGGGAGAGTCTTTTGCCCAGGTGTATGGATCATTTTGAGGAAGTAGGTCTGTTGGACGGTTTGAATGCCTTTGGTTTTGAAAAAAAATTCGGAGCCCGATTTATAAAAGGGGACAAAATCTGTGAATTTGATTTTAGTAAGAAACATACCAAGGGTTGGGATTGGACTTGGCAGGTTCCAAGAGCCGATTTCGACAAGGTATTGGTAGACGAATTAGTCAAGAAGGGAGTGGAAGTCTCCTTTGGACATGAGGTTGTGGATGTGGTTATTGACGAAAATGGAGGTTCCGTGACCACCATTAAGGACGAAAATGGGACACCATACCAGGTTCGGGCCAGATACATAATAGATTCCAGTGGTTACGGAAGGGTATTGCCCAGATTGTTGGACTTGGATAAGCCCTCTGCCCTGCCTAGTCATTCTTCTGTTTTTACCCACGTAGTGGATGTAAACCGCCCGGAGGGCAGGGAAGGTACCCTGATAACTTTTGATGTAATTGAGACCGAGGTTTGGTTATGGGTCATTCCATTTTCAAATGGAAGAACAAGTATAGGATATGTAGGGCCTACTGAATTTTTGGAATCTTTTGAAGGAAGTAATGCAGAGAAATTGACCCAGATGTTGCAGTTGTCCACCTATTATTATGAACGTTTTAAAGGAGTTGAATTCTTGTTCGAGCCTGTTATGATAAAAAATTATTCCAAATCAGTAAAAAAACTTTACGGTAAAGGATTTATATTAACGGGCAATAGTGCTGAATTTTTGGATCCTGTATTTTCATCCGGAGTTACTTTTGCTACTGAATCGGCCTTGTTGGGGGCAAAACTGATTGCCAAAGAGCTTAATGAACAATCAGTGGATTGGGAGAAGGAATACTCTGGTTATATTAGGGAAGGAGTAAGTGTTTTTTCTTCTTATGTTAAGGAATGGTATAGCGGTAATCTGCAGACCTTATTTTTCCACGAACCGGAAAACCCAGAGGTAAAAAGACAAATTTGTTCCGTTTTGGCGGGCTATGTTTGGGATAAAACCAATCCATTTGTTACCAAGCACAACAGGCTTATAAGGACGGTAGCACATATTATTGAGCTTGAAAAGCAAAAAAGTGAATGACATTGTCATTCACTTTTTTGTAACCGACTAAAAGATAATTTGGTCTAGAATCCTTTTTTCAAAATTAACTTAGCAAATGATTTTCCAGTTTTTGCGTAACCTTCACCCAATCGGTCTTCATTGCTAAATGAACTTCCCCATTGGTCTCCAGGTGCGTTTTCACTAGAAACTTCCAACAGTACATTAGCTCTATTATTGGTTTCAACGAACTTTAATAAGGTGCTAACTTTTGCAGGTTGTTTCATGACACCGGCATCCCAACCTGGATAAACCCATACCGTTTCCACTAGAAGGGTGTATTTGGCCTCAGCTAAATTCTCATTAAAGAAAATATTGTGGTCCTCGTAAAGATATCTATTCATTAATTCCAGAAATTTTGGTGCATAGATCAGCTCCCTACTTGCGTACCAGCTTTTTTCCCAAGATGTACCTTTTCCCCTTGTTTTTTCTTCCAATTCTGCAGAATGCTCTTTTACGTATTCATCATTTGAAAGATTCTTTTTTAAAAGTTTCATATTGTCATAAACAAATTCTACGTTTATTTCTTTCTGACCCTTAATAAAATTAAAATCTCCCTGTTTTACTTTTAGCTTTTGGCCATAACTAAATAGGGTTGATAAAAATACTAGAGCAATGATAAAATTGATTTTCATAATAAATAATTAGTGTTTATACCTTCAAATGTATGGGAATTATATTTTAAGGTGGCTTTTCTGGAATTAATTTTTCCTTAGGTTTAAATATACGTGCCAGTTGGCTGCTTGAAATTCGGAGAGGGCTTTTATAATTATCAAAAAGTCAGTGCTTTGAGGAATTTTTATAAATGTTATCGTTTTGTTATTTCCAGTAATATGTGGGTGAATCTTATTCCATATGTTTAATTTTGCCGGATGCAAAAAAGTCAGCAGCGACCACAATTCGAATTTGTAGCCATAATGGCTTCCTTAATGTCTATCGTAGCACTGGCCATTGATGCTCTTTTGCCGGCAATGTCTACTATAGGGATAGATATCAATAGCCTTGATCCTACTGAAAATCAAAAGTTTATAACGATGATTTTTTTGGGCTTGGGTGTAGGGCAATTGGTTTTTGGACCTCTATCGGATAGTTTTGGTAGGAAACCTATTGTTTATATTGGCTTTATTGTGTTTTGTTTGGCCAGTGTTATCTGTGTTTTGGCTCCCAATTTGGAGTGGATGATAATAGGTCGAATTCTGCAGGGTATAGGGCTTTCTGCCCCGAGAACAATAAGCATATCCATGATAAGGGATTCCTATAAGGGGGATTATATGGCCAAGATTATGTCTTTTGTCACGGCATTTTTTATTTTGGTGCCTATTGTAGCTCCTTCTATGGGAAAATTTTTTCTGGATCATTATGGTTGGGAAGCTATTTTTTATATGCAATTGGTTGCTACTTTAGTGGTGGGAGTTTGGTTTTGGCGAAGGCAACCGGAAACTTTAAAACCGGAATACAAGATTAAATTTTCCAGTCATGTGTTCGTGGACGGATTTAGGGAATTGCTCCAACACCGGGAAACAGTGGCTTTTACCATTGTTTCTGGGCTAATCACAGGGGCTTTTATGGTCTATTTGAGTTCGGCACAAGAGGTGTTTGAAGTGCAGTATGGCTTGGCCGACAATTTCCCCTATGTTTTTGCCGGATTGGCAATTTCCGTTGGCCTATCTACCTTGTTGAATGGTACCATGGTGGTGAAATTGGGGATGAGAAGATTGGCATTGATTGCCTTAACCTTATTTTGTACTGTTTCTATTGTTTATGTGGGCTTGTTCTGGAATTCCCAAAATCCTAGTTTGTGGATATTGATCTCCTTCTTGGCCATGCAATTTTTTACCTTGGGCTTTTTGTTCGGTAATCTTAGGGCCATTGCTATGGAGCCAATAGGCCATATAGCTGGTATAGGGGCCGCCATCACCGGATTTATATCTACTATGATCGCTATTCCCATCGCAACCTATGTTGGTGGTTATATACAGGATACCATTCTTCCTCTTTTCGTGGGATTTTTGGTTTGTGGATCCATTTCCTTGGGAATTTTTATGTTGATTAGGAGACGTAGCATTTTGGCTGCTGCCTAGTGTGTATAATTGGATAAACTGAATATCTTTAGACCAATTACTTAATAAGGCAACTACATAGAATCAATATTTAAATCTATTTGCTTAATGGGGTACCCATTCTTAGAAAGATAGGGAAGTTTATTTGTTGCCGTCTTGTATTCCATATAGGAGCTATATCCCTTATTAGATTTTCTACGGGATTTTCGCCCTTGTTCTTTTCCATATAATTTTGAACACTGGACCAAGAATTAAAATACCCCTGTAGCTGATCAATTGTCCATTGGGTTTCAATTTTAAAGGTCTTCTTGATATCCACTTCATCAAAATTAAATAGAATGGTGCTGTAATTTTGATCTATGTGCCCCCTTTCCTTATCCCAATATTTCCCTATGATATCTTGATAAAAGTGATTAACAATGGTATCAATTTCTGAATTTATTTTTAGAAGTCCGTAACCCCAAATAGCAACAATACCATTGGGTTTTAAAACCCTATAGACTTCCTTATTGAAGCTTGGGAGATGAAACCAATGTACGGCTTGGGCTGCTGTGATCAAATCAAAATAGCGATCTGGAAATGTTGTCTTTTCAGCTCTTTGAACGCTATAGTGTATGTTTGGTCTGGGAATGGCATATTTAATTTGTTCTTGGCTTATATCGGTGGCAAATACCTGATCGAAGGAATTGGATAGTAAAGCGGCCACTTGGCCGTTGCCTGTACCACAGTCCCAACAAGTATTCCTGCCATTACAAAAGGAGTATATATAATTAAACAACTCTTCTGGGTAGGTAGGCCGATAGTCTTTATAGGTTTTTGATTGTTTGGAAAAACGGTCCAAGGCTTTTTTCATATTATAAAAGTAAGAAGCAAAGAATATTATTGGAATTCATTTAATATTAAATCGAAGTAATTCCACGGATTTTTACTTTTTGATCACATAATCTTAAAATCGCAGGGCCTTAAACTGTAAGTGAATACTTACACTCATCGATGAAACGCAAAATTTTATCGTTAAAACGATTTTGAGTCTGTATACGTTCATCGATATTATTTTGCACTTCATCCGGATTTTGTCCACTTAACGAGAAACAGTGCTTTTTATCGAAACAGAACCTAGAAAAATACACTTGCCCAAGTTATATATATAACAAAATGCAAGTCATGAAAACCATATTAACTTTAATCTTTGTTCTTTTTATCGGAGTAGCTGCACAGGCTCAAAACGATGCTGCCGAAGTTAAGGTTGAAACTGTTGCCATGAGTATTGTAACTGCAACAGCAAAACAAGAAGTTGCTGTTAAAACTAACAATGCTGTTGCCCGTTTGTATATGTTCAAAAATTCTAAGGTAACCAAAGAATTGTCTTTCTCTACCAAATTGAACAAGTCTAAATTGACTTAGTTTTAAGCCACTACATTATTAGCATTTAAATACTGAATCTCCCAAACCTTTAGTGCCCCTCTTCAACTTTGACTATTGGATAATATTTTTTACGTAACCCAAAGGCTACGCGCACCAATAAAATTAAGGCAGGAACTTCCACCAAGGGACCAATGACCCCTGCGAATGCCTGTCCTGAATTTAGTCCGAAGACGGCTATTGCCACGGCTATGGCCAATTCAAAATTGTTCCCGGCCGCCGTGAAGGCAACCGAAGCCGTTTTGTCGTATTCAGCACCCATGGCCTTGGTAAAGAAAAACCCAATAATAAACATCAGGGTAAAATAGATGAGTAATGGAACCGCTATGATAAGAACATCCATGGGTATCTCAACAATCATTTCTCCTTTTAAGGAAAACATGACCACTATGGTAAACAATAGGGCAATCAAGGTCATTGGGGATATGGTTGGAATAAATGTGTTGGAGTACCATTCCTCACCTTTTAGTTTAACCAAGATCAATCTACTTAAAAAACCCAGTGCAAACGGAATTCCCAAATAAATAGCTACGCTTTCGGCTATGGTAGCAATAGATATATCCACTATTGCCCCTTCAAATCCGAAATAGGGCGGGAGTACGGTAATAAAGATCCAGGCATAAAAACTGTAGGCAAATACCTGAAATATACTATTTAGGGCTACCAATCCGGCCCCGTATTCGCTACTTCCTTCGGCCAGATCGTTCCATACAAGTACCATGGCTATGCAACGCGCCAAGCCTATTAGGATGAGTCCCACCATATATTCTGGGTAATCCCTTAAAAAAGTAATGGCTAGCGCAAACATCAAAATTGGACCAACAATCCAATTCAGGATTAAAGAAATAGATAAAATCCTGGTGTTTTTAAAAACCTTGGGCAAGAGGGAGTAATCTACCTTGGCCAATGGAGGGTACATCATTAGTATCAAGCCAATGGCAATGGGTATATTGGTTGCTCCACTACTAAAACTATCGATGATCTTAGGAAAGCTAGGTACAAAATAGCCTATGCCTACTCCCAAAGCCATTGCCAAAAAAATCCATAGGGTGAGGTAGCTGTCCAGAAAACTTAATTTTTTGTTCGAGGCCATTAATTATGATTTTATTTGGGCAAATATGTATAGTAGTTCCGTTGCAATTTGAAGGCTTCTTTCCTTGTATTTTTCTGCCTGTTGCGGGGAATTATCAAACGCCTTTGGATCCTCATAAGTAATGGGTATACGCTTTTCGGCGCCTGCTATAAATGGGCAGCCAACATCTGCCTGGGAGCAGGTCATAACTGCTGCAAATTCAGATTTAGGGTTAAAACTATCATCGAACTTCTTTGAAAATCCAATTACTGCAGGTTCATTGTCTGCATATTTAATGCTGTAAACTGGATTTTCTCCATGAGATATGGTCTCTATACTAAATCCCGAATTTTTTAAGGTTTCCGCCGCCATAGGAAATAAGGCAGTAGCTTCCGTTCCTCCAGAATAACAGTACACGTTTTTAATTCCAAAATAAAAAGCCATGGTTTGTGCCCAGACTTGGGACAAGTGACTCCGTCTGGAATTATGGGTACATATAAAATTGATCCTTACAGGCTCGTGTTTATTTATTTTGTGCTGTACATATTCAACAAGAGGTAGTAATATTTCTTTACGTTCCTTGCTTATATTTTTAACGCTTAAATTAGAGATTACTTTCTCAATATTAGCAAAAAGCTTCGTTTTTACTGGTGTCATGGGTTGGTGTTTGTTGGATAGTAATGGGTTTAGCAGCATCCGGAATCGGGAGTACAACAATTGGCTGTTGTTCCTTGCAATTGGGATAACTTTAATTTTGGTTTTTCAGTAGGAATACCACAATTCTCCTTAGCCAGGCAATCTGTATGTTTCGTGGCCAAAAGAAAGTTGGTACCGTCAAAATCCAATCCAAATTTTTGAATGGTTTCTCCTTGGTATTCCACTTCAATTTCCAAATCCCCAATTTCCAATACCTTTTCAGAGAGTTCAATGATGTGCACCAATTTCTCAGGATGAAGTCGGTGGTCATAGTCGTTGGAATCCCATAGCTGAAAATTTACCACCTCCTCTTTTCGAACGGTTCCCCCACAGTCTATAAAATTCTTGGTTATTTTACCTACTTCGGTAACGTGAAAGTGATTGGGAACTAGTTTACCGTTTGGCAATTGGAATGCGATAGTATCCAAATTTCCTAAAATTGTTTTTACTTCTGATAGTTTCATTTTGTTATTTGTTTATTGCGATTATACGATTAAAGAATTTAAATTTTTTAGCAGCAATCTCCCTGTTTGCTAATGTCCAGATTTAGGAATTGTTTTATGATTTCCTTCATTTCCAGCCATTTTTCGGTGTTAATGCAATAGCAGACGCTGGTTCCTTCAACACTACCCTTAATGAGTCCCAAGAGTTTCAATTCTTTTAGGTGCTGTGATATGGTAGGTTGTGCCAATCCAATTTCACTCACCAGATCACCGCAAACACAGGTATTCAATTTAAAAAGATGCTGTAGTATGGCCACCCGGGCCGGATGCCCAAAAGCTTTGGCAAAAATGGCAATTTCGTTTTGTTGATCCGAAAATATTTCTGTTTTAGCTAATCCCATTCTCTTATTATTTGTATATCGCAATATTACGATGAATATTTATTTTAAGCAATGTTTTTTAATTTTTTTTACAATTAGTCCTTTTGGTGTTGATTTTTCCTGCTTATCAGGACCGTATGTTTTTCTATTAGGGCTTCCGTTCTCTGGTAATCTATATGGTAAACCTCAGGTTCTTCAAATGAATTTTGAGTTAGAATTGTTTTTAATGTATCCAATTTATGGAAATGGAAATAGACTCTGTCTCCGTTGCTACCCACTTTGTAGTCCGATTTGTTTGGATCACCCTCCACAAAACTTAAATAGAGTAACCCGTTGTTCAATAATAATCTGTGGGAATCCACAATTAATTGAACACAATCTGCCGGTGAAAGAAAGGGTAGGCAAAAACCACAAACTATTCCATCATATTGGGTGTTCAGTTCACTGATCCGTCTGCCGTCCAAAACCTTGAATGTAGCAGTTGGATTGTTCTTTTCTGCCAATTTTATCATATTTGGGGCAACGTCTATCCCCAGTATATTGAAGTCGGGCCTTTTGGATAAAAGATATCTTGTGATGTTTCCGGGGCCACAGCCTATTTCTAAAATTTCGGCATTTTTTGTTGATATCGAATTGCAAATAAGATCATAGCTTTCATTGTACAAGTCCAGTTCCATAAACTTGTCTTGATATAGGGAAGCTATTTTGTTCCAAGTCTCGAATGTTTCCTTATAGCGGTCCAATGAGGTATTTCATTTTAAATGACTGTTAATCGACATAAATATCGGGAATAATCTTCAACCCAGGATTGCTGTATTATATCATTTTTTTATTTTAAGTGTGGAAAATCACAAATCAGCGGGGCTTAATTTGTAAGTAAATACTTGCTCTAATCGATGAAATGCAATTTTTTATCGCTAAAGTGATTTTGGAGCCCGATACGTTCATCGGGAATTTTTTGCACTTCATCTGGAATTTTTCCGCTTAACGAGAAAGAGTGTTTTTCGTCGAATCAGAACCTAGAAAAGTACACTTGCCCAAGTTATATATATAACAAAACGCAAGTCATGAAAACCATTTTAACTTTAATCTTTGTTCTTTTTATCGGAGTAGCTGCTCAAGCTCAAAACGATGCTTCCGAAGTTAAGGTTGAAACTGTTACCATGAGTATTACAACGGCAAAACAAGAAGTAGCTTTAAAAAACGAGAACTCTGTTGCACGTTTGTATATGTTTAAAAATTCTAAGATAACCAAAGAATTATCTTTCTCTACCAAGTTGAACAAAGCTAAACTGGCTTAGTACTTGGGTAAATTAATAAAGTCGCCATTCGGCTTTCAATCAAAGAAAATACTATGATAATAATTGCCCTTTTAATCTTCTTCTGTATCTGCCTTAATTATATGGTTGTTTTTCCTGAAAAAGAGGATAGTGTAAGGACATTGAAGGAGCCAGTGAAACGGGATATCTAGATCTGTGTCTTCTTTCTTCTGCTAATAAATCGTAGAGGAATTAATTTTTGCTCTTTGGGAGTGCTTCAAATTCCTTTTTTTTATTTTCGAACCATTTGGCCATGGCATCTTGTGATTTCATAAGTTCCTGCATTTTATTCATGGCTTCCAAGTGCTCTTTGTTACCCGCCTTAAACATTTCCATACCATGCTTTTTGCTTTGTTCAGCCATTTCTTCAAAGGTATTGGCGTGAAATTGCATGTCACAGGCACCTCCCAATTGTTTACACGTCATTGTTTTCATATCGATTGTTTTTTAAAGATAAGTTTATCCAGTAGACCACTGACTCGCAAATGGTTCCTGTTAACGCTATGTTTTATCTAAATTGTAGGCCGAGGTTACAAGTTAATGAAAAAGCCTTAAACTTATATTGGGAATATCGAGTTCCTTTAATATCACAAGTTCTTGTTTATTGGTATTTTTCGAAAGGTATGGATTAATAGAAGTCAATATTAGGTAGAATATCTTTTGAATATGCAGGTACCTTGGGGATGGCAATGTAGATAAAGTGCCACCACCAGGAGTGGCGGTGATGAGGACGTGACCTATATACTAGTTTTTTAGAACGATGAGTTGTTTAGAAATTTTGAGTAGATCTGTTTCAATTATTTCGGGCCGTGGAGCCAAAGGATACAGTTGTTGTCCGGGACGGGCAATGAATGCACCTCTCCAACCGGCCCACATTGCACCCGCAATATCCCATCCGTGGGCAGCAATCATTATACATTCATTTGGTTGTACCCCCATTTTCCTGGCTGCCCAATTATAGACATCGCTGTCGGGTTTGTATTTTCCAAGATCCTCTATACTTAATCGTTCATCGAAATAGTCGGTAAGACCGGCATTCTTAAATTGCATCTCGACTCCTTTGTTAGAGGAGTTGGTCAAGGAGACCATTTTATAACCGGCATTTCTAATATTTTCCAAAGCAGCCTTAACTTCCGGGTGAGGGGGTAAGGAGCGCAATGGGGTTAGTGCCTCCTTGGCATCCTTCTCCGATAATTGAATTCCATGATTTGCGGCGACCATTCTCAAGGTGGCGGCTCCTATGGTGCCAAAATCTACATATTGCCTACTAGCGGTTGATACAAGGGAGTATTGCAACATGGTAGTGAACCATAGAGGCAAGAGATCTTCTCGGCCCCCTAAGGCCTTCCCTATACTATTTTTCATATTCCCTAAATCTAATAGGGATTCATTTACGTCAAAAAATAGAACCTTGGGTGGTTTCATATGGATTTGTATTTCTTTATATTAATCGGTCTTAGGTTAAATCAGCATTAGTGTACAACACCGGATTTTATAATTTTTTAAAAATTGTTGTAGCGTTGTGCCCGCCAAATCCAAAGGTGTTGCTCATGGCTACATTTACGTTATGGTCAATGGCTTCCTTAAGTACTATGGGCATGGATACGGGGATATTGGAATCAATTTTTGTAGTGTTGATTGTTGGTGGAATAATATTGTTTTGAATGGCCTTTATGGATAAAATCGCTTCCACTGCACCTGCCGCTCCCAATAAATGCCCGGTCATGGATTTTGTAGCGCTTATTTTTAGGTTGTTGAACTCATTGTTGAAGGTTTTTGCCACAGCCTTTATCTCGCTCAAATCACCAACAGGGGTAGAGGTAGTGTGGGTGTTTAAGTAATTGATCTCTCCCGAATTAAGTTTTGCTTCCTCCATGGCCAATTGCATAGCTTTTATAGCACCGAGACCCTCTGGATGTGTGGCTGAAATGTGGTAGGCGTCATCGGTCATAGCAGCTCCTACTATTTCGGCATAGATTTTTGCGCCGCGTTTTTTGGCATGTTCATATTCTTCAAGAATTAAGGCACCGGCTCCTTCGCCCATAACAAATCCGTCCCGATCTTCATCAAATGGTCTTGATGCTCCTTGTGGATCATCATTTCTGGTAGATAAAGCTTTCATTGCACTGAAGCCACCAATAGAAGCCTCGGTTATGGGAGCTTCCGATCCCCCTGTCACCATTACTTTGGCCTTGTTTAATCGAATATAGTTAAAGGCATCCATAATGGCAGAGCTTGAAGATGCACAGGCCGAAACCGCTGTATAATTAATTCCCATTAATCCGAATTTCATAGCAATCATTCCCGATGCCATATTTGCTAAAAGTTTGGGTATAAAAAAAGGATTGAATCGGGGATTCATTCCTCCCTGGGTATAATTCTTCACTTCATCCTCAAAGGTTTTCATACCGCCCTGACCAGTTCCCCAAATTACCCCAATATCAAAAGGAGAAAGTGTATCCAGGTTTAATCCGCTATCACCGAAAGCTTCTGTTACGGAACAAAGGGCATACTGGGTAAAGGGATCACTTCTTTTTATTTCATTGCGATCAAGATATTTTTCGGGTGCGAAATCCTTTAATTCACCCGCGAAGGTTGTTTTAAACAAAGAAGGGTCGAACTTGGTGATTTTTGAAAATCCATTTTTGCCTTTTATGGCATTTTCCCAAAACTCATCAACCGAATTTCCTATTGGGGTCAAGGCTCCCAATCCTGTAATCACTACTCTTTTCATAAATTCAATTTTTTAACAGGAACCGCCAATGCTGGTTTCCGTGCACTTGAGGGCCTGTTTATATGTTCTCCTGTTATCCTTATTGTTCAATAACTTCAGTAAGTATCTGTTTAAATACATCTACAGGTTGTGCCCCTGTCACTGCGCTTTTTCGGTTAAATACAATAGTTGGTACAGAATTAACTCCTAAATTTTTCCAATAATCTTCTTTACTTCTTATCTCGTAACGTGCTTCATCATTATCTAATTTAGCTAGAGCTTCTTCAGCGTTTAAACCAACATCTAATAAAGCTTGCTTTAAAATAGCTCTGTCCGAGACATCTTTTCTTTCGCTAAAAAAAGCTGTGGTTAAACGCATCTTTAATTCGGTTTGCTTTCCAAATGCCTTGGCATACTCCAATAAGATATGAGCTTCAAAGGTATTTGCCATTCTCATTTCATCAAAATAATCGAAGGTAAATCCCAGTTCTGCCCCTGCCTCGGCCATATATTCCTGTGAGCGCTTTTGGTCTTCCAAGCTAGAACCATATTTTTCGGCAATATGTTCCTGTACGTTCTGACCCTCTTTTGGCATATGTGGATTTAGTTCAAAAGGTTGCCACTCTATTTCAACTTGGTCTTGAATACCCATTTCTGAGATAGCTTTATCCAAGCGTTTGTAACCAATGGTGCACCAAGGGCACACCACATCGGATACGATATCTATTTTAATTTTATCTGCCATTTTATTTGATATTTAGTATTGGTTAAGGCTTATTTAACTTCACTAATTTGAACTTGTGGTTGCACATTGGTAAAATTAGGAAGGTCAGCCAAAATAGCTTCTGCATTTGGACCAAACGAATGTTGAAAGGTTTCCATTGATACAAAAGTTCAAAGTTAATGAATATGGGACTGGTTGTATAGAATCTGTTCCCATATTGGTGGAAAATGGAACCGGGCGGTCACTTAAGTTGTGTATACCTTTACCGTCCGATTCCTTTCTTAGTCCTTTCCTTTATTTAGGAGACTATTGTTTCGGGTTTCCAGGCAAACTTTTTAAATGGTGTATCAACAGGAGTGTTGGCAATATGATTGGAATAATTGCTTATTACCTTTTGCGATAGTCCAAGGATAATTTCTAAAATTTGTCTTTCCCCGTAACCCACGGCATAGAATCTGTTCATTTCTTCTTCCGAAATATTTCCACGATTCCGAACAATGGATAAAGTGGTCTCGTGCAATACCTGTAATTTTTCTGTGGGCATTGCGGTCTTATTTCTCAAAGCTTCGCTTATTGCCGGATCTACCTTCATCATATGGGCTATGCCGGTATGTGCCGGTACACAATAGTGACATTCGTGTTCCACGTTAATGGTTTGCCACACCACCGTTAGTTCTTCGTTGTTAAAGGAAGAGTCTACAAACAATTGATGCAATGTCTGATATGCCTCTAGGATGCCTGGAGCACCGGCTAATACCCCATGTAATCCGGGTATCATCCCAAAGGCCTTAACTGATTTTTCCAATAACGGTTTACTTTCCTCTGGTGCGGTCTCAATGTCGTGTACTTTTAATGTAGTCATAATTCAATTTTTAATTTATTGTTTATTCGATTTTATTTTATTTCTAAGCAACTGCTTAGAAATGGAGTAAAAAAAATGTTAAAGGTTCGTAAATGCTGTTTCTATATAATCTTCCAATTCTTTCCTACTTAATATTTTAGAGGCCAGGGAAAGTCCTAACATAGATGTGGCCAAGTAGTTGGCTTGTTTTTCAATAGTTACTTGGGTTTTATTTTTGTCTTGTTTTAAGCTATTTGCAAATAGGGTTTTAATTTCATTAAAAAAGCTCTTCAATTCTGTCATAATAATGGGATCCCCATGCGCTCCCAATTCATTTACGGTATTGGTAACCAAACATCCCTTTTTGCCATTATCATCTTTGGAGAATTCCAAGAAATCGTAAAAATATTGTTTAATACCGGCTACCCCGTTGTTTGATTTTTCTAAAATTTCTGTAATGCAGTGTATCCGTTTTTTATAGGATTTAATACATTCCAAGAAAACCCCGTTCTTACTTCCGAAACTTGAGTAAATAGAGAATTGGTTTATGCCCATTTCTTTTTCCAACATACGAACGGAGGTATTCTCATACCCATTGCGCCAGAACAAGCCCATGGCCTTTTCTATTACTTCCTCTTCGTTATATTGTTTGCTCCGTGCCATTTTTTAAATACAGGACAAAACTAAGCAGTTGCTTTGAAATAAAAAAACATTTAACATTTTGTTCAAAATTCCCTTTGGATATAGTTGTTCTGCATTAAACAATAATCTTAGGCCTTAAAAGGAGAAATGTCCCAAACTACAGCTAGTTAACCTCGGTTAAATACTTCTTTTATCGCTAAAGTGAATTGAGGCCTCCTGACGTTTATCGACAATATTTTGCACATTAACAGACTTTTTTCCAATGAACGAGTAACAGTGCTTTTCAGCGAATCGGAACCTAGATAAGTACACTTGCACGAGTTATATATATAACAAAACGCAAGTCATGAAAACCATTTTAACCTTAATCTTTGTTCTTTTTATCGGAATGGCCGCGCAAGCTCAAAACAGTGCTGCTGAAGTTAAGGTTGAAACTGCTACCATGAGCATTGTTGCTGCCACTGCAAAGCAAGAGGTTGCTTTAAAAAATGAAAACCCTGTTGCACGTTTGTATATGTTCAAAAATTCCAAGATTACAAAAGCATTGTCTTTTACAACTAAATTAAACAAAGCCAAATTGGCCTAACAAGATACACTAACCTGCTGCCCCAAAACGGACAGTCCCAAAATAGACCATTATGATATTATTTGCTCTTTTAATTCTCATATTTCTTGGCCTTAGTCATATCATTATTTTTCCTAAAACGAAGGGTATTCTGAGACCTTTGAAAGTGTCAGGGAAGCAGGAAAAGGAATAGACCTTTACACGGAATCCGATTTTACCGCCAGTTATCGTAAGTTCGTCTTAAAACGGAGTACCTATAACTGATTATTAATTGAAGGTTTTGGATAGCTATATCTTTGATAAGAGGTCTCTCCCGATAAGCATCGGGATACGCCATTCTGCGGATAGGCAGTCTTCACCGGACATTATTTGACATAAACCCTGGCTTGTTTTCATTAAAAAATTGAAAATAAGAAAGAGTATGCGAATAAGTGTAGCTACTACTTATGGGTTTAAGTCTTAAAGGGATGTTGGATATCGGAAAATTTGACAACGTAGTTTGTGCCTTTTTTGGAGGAATCCCTGTTTATGGATCCCTTTAATTGACGGGACAGATTATGGATAAGTTTTAGTCCTAACGATTTGGTGTTCTTATGGCTTATACCGTCCGGAAAACCTTCACCATTGTCACCAATATAAAGTATATAATCCTTACCATTCGATTGTACAAGTTCTATATGTACTTCCCCGTGATCATTATCCTTTATACCGTATTTAAGGGCATTGGTAATTACTTCGTTGATCAATAGTCCTAATGGGATAGCCGTGTCTATCCCGAGTTTAATATCCGGGATTTTGATGTTTAGCGTGATATTGTTTTCAGTGCCTTTGAAGGATCGTATGAGATAGTCACTTAATTCCTCAACATAGGACTTGTATTCAATTTTGGACAGATCGTGACGCATATACAACATCTCATGTACCATGGCCATGGAAATTACCCGGTTTTGACTGCTTTTTATCAAAGTTTTTATTCTAGGTTCTTCAATGCTTCTGGATTGAAGACTTAGTAAGCTGGATACGGTTTGAAGATTATTCTTTACCCTATGGTGAATTTCTTTTAAGAGCGTGTCTTTTTCCCTAATGCGGGCCTCGTTTTCGTTTCTAATCTTATGCAGTTCGTTGTGCGCCTTTAGAAGGTTTTTTCCTATAACACCTCCCAAGAGGTATACCGAGAAAAGAATACTAAAAAGTGCAAAAATATTTTTACTTTCTATAGGGACTACATTTTCTGTAAAATTAAATTCTGCTATACTCTGGGAGTAAATAAGGATAATAATAAGCAGATTTAAGTTTAGGTAAACCCTTCCATATACCTTTGTGCTGATGTATCCGGCAAATACCACCAATGCCAATACAAAAATAAAGGGACTGTTAATGCCACCACTGTATATGGTAATAATAACAGAGGAGGCCAAGGCCATTATTGAAGTAATATTGTAAGTTAATCCCAATAGTTTGTGCTTGTGGTACAAAAGGGTATTGGCCAAATTTAAAGTGCCAAAGACAAAAAAAGTAGTGGGAATTATTTCAGTGATCTTAAGGAAAAATATACAGATAATACCAAAAAGAATGGAAAGGACCGAGGAAATATAGTTGACCCTTAACGTTAAACGGACTTTGTCCTTTAGTCGGTACTGATCCTGAGTGGGTATTTGCATTAAAAATTGGTTAATGGTTGTATTCTGAAGGTAAAGATAATCGTTTGAATTAAAGCGCGATGAATTTTAAGGTTAAAACAATATTTTTATGGAAATCCCTTTTGCCTTGCAGGTGGGATTTTGGATCTATTGATTTTTGGCCCCAATTTTTCACCTCTTTTATTCGATATTAGTTTTGCTTTTCCGTCAGAAAAAACCTTAGTATTGTTATAAATATATTAAAATTTGAACAATAAAAAAGCGACACCTTTGTAGGGCGTCGCTTTTTTGTGCGTACTACTTTAATTTTAAAGCTGTTGGGCGTTTTTACTAATCTTCTATAATTACCCATTCGCCTTTTTCCAAAAGCGGTTCTGCTTGCTTGTATTTGACCGTCTTGCTTTCACCGGACATTACATTCTTAATAGTGATCCTTTCGTTTCTTCCTATTTTGGCCTTTTCCCGTACAATGGTTTCGGTTACCTGTGGTCGTCCACCCTGATTTTGGCCTACAGCCCTGCTCTGGGCCGACATCTCATCACTGTTGGGGATTTCTTCCTTGGAGGTCTTTAAGTTTTCCTTTGGCCTGCGAACATTTCTGGCTTCTTGGATTTCCGGACTCTGCGTTGGAAGCTCTCCTTTAAACAAGAAAGAGACGACTTCTTTGTTCACCTTTTCTATCATTCCCTTGAAAAGTTCAAAGGCCTCAAATTTGTAGATCAACAAGGGATCTTTTTGTTCATGTACGGCCAATTGAACGGATTGTTTCAACTCGTCCATTTTTCGTAGATGAGTTTTCCAGGAATCGTCAATGATGGCGAGGGAAATGTTCTTTTCAAAATCTGTTACCAATTGGTTGCCATTACTTTCGTAGGCTTCCTGAAGATTGGTAACCACATTCAAGGATTTTATGCCGTCTGTAAAAGGCACTACAATTCTTTCAAACTTATTGGCATTGTCCTCATATACCTTCTTTATAACTGGGAAGGCCGTGGCTGCATTGCGCTCCATTTTGTTCTTATAATGGGTATATGCCGTTTTATAAATAACATTCGCCATTTCCTGAACGCCCATTTTTGCAAAGTCATTTTCGCTAATGGGAGAGGTGATGGAAAAATATTTTATAAGTTCAAATTCAAAGTTCTTGAAGTCGTTGGCTGCCTTATTGGTGTCCGAAATTACCTCGCAGGTATCGTAGATCATGTTGGCGATATCTACTTTAAGTCGCTCCCCCTGTAAGGCATGGCGTCTTCTTTTGTAGACTACTTCCCTTTGGGCGTTCATGACATCATCATATTCCAATAATCGCTTACGGACACCAAAATTGTTTTCCTCCACTTTCTTCTGTGCGCGCTCAATAGATTTCGTCATCATGGAATGTTGGATAACCTCACCTTCTTCCAAGCCCATCTTATCCATCATTTTGGCTACCCTGTCCGATCCGAACAATCGCATAAGGTTATCTTCCAAGGAAACATAGAATTGAGAGCTTCCTGGGTCTCCCTGTCGTCCGGAACGACCTCTAAGCTGTCTATCTACCCTTCTGGAATCATGGCGTTCAGTTCCTACAATCGCCAAACCTCCAGCTTTTTTTACTTCTGTACTTAGTTTAATATCTGTACCACGACCTGCCATGTTGGTGGCTATGGTTACCACACCTGCATTACCTGCCTCGGCCACAATATCCGCTTCTTTCTTATGCAATTTGGCATTAAGTACGTTGTGAGGTACTTTCCTGATTGTTAACATACGCGAAAGAAGTTCGGAGATCTCCACAGAGGTAGTACCAATAAGCACCGGTCTGCCGGATTGTGATATTTTGGTAACCTCATCAATAATGGCATTGTACTTTTCGCGTTTGGTCTTGTAGATCAAATCTTGTCTATCGTCCCTTGCAATTGGTCTGTTGGTAGGGATTTCCATCACATCCAACTTGTAAATCTCCCAAAATTCCCCAGCTTCGGTAACAGCTGTACCGGTCATCCCTGCCAGTTTGCTATACATCCTAAAGTAGTTCTGTAAGGTTACGGTGGCAAAGGTTTGGGTCATTGCCTCGATCTTAACATTTTCTTTGGCTTCAATGGCTTGGTGCAATCCGTCAGAATAACGCCTGCCATCCATAATACGGCCCGTTTGTTCGTCTACGATCATAACCTTGTTCTCCATAACCACATACTCCACATCCTTTTCAAAAAGCGTGTATGCCTTTAAAAGCTGGTTCATGGTATGGATACGCTCACTTTTTATCGCGAAATCCTTGAACAATTCCTCTTTTAATTCGGCTTCCTTATTAATTTCAAGATCCTGATTCTCGATTTTTGCAATTTCATTTCCAATATCCGGCATTACGAAAAAGTCCTTTTCGCCATCCCCGGATAGATATTCAACTCCCTTTTCTGTGAGTTCTATCTGATTATTTTTTTCATCGATAACAAACCAAAGTTCTTCATCTACCTTCGGCATTTCGCGGTTGTTATCCTGCATATAAAAGTTCTCGGTCTTTTGAAGTAACTGTTTTACCCCTTCTTCGCTCAAGAACTTTATTAAGGCTTTGTTCTTAGGAAGACCTCTATGTACACGTAACAAAAGGAAACCACCTTCTTTGGTATCTCCCTCGGTAATCAATTTTTTGGCCTCAGCCAAAACTCCCGTTAAATAGGCGCGCTGTTTGTTGACAATGTCACCAACTTTGGGCTTCAGTTCATTAAATTCATGTCGATCTCCCTCTGGTACCGGACCTGAAATGATCAAGGGGGTACGGGCATCATCTACAAGAACAGAATCCACCTCATCCACAATGGCATAATTATGAGGTCTTTGAACCAGGTCGCTGGGAGTATGGGCCATATTATCCCTCAGATAATCAAAACCGAACTCATTGTTGGTGCCATAGGTAATATCTGCGTTATAGGCAGCCCTACGTCCGTCGGAATTGGGTTGGTGTTTGTCTATACAATCCACTGAAAGTCCGTGGAATTCGAATATAGGTGCCATCCAGGCACTATCCCTTTTGGCCAGATAATCGTTAACTGTAACCAAATGGGCTCCCTTGCCGGTTAGTGCATTTAAATAGAGGGGCAGGGTAGCCACCAAGGTTTTACCTTCCCCTGTTTGCATTTCCGCAATCTTTCCTTGGTGAAGGGCAATCCCCCCAATTAATTGCACATCATAATGTATCATATCCCAGGTAACCTCCTTGCCGGCGGCATCCCAAGAGTTCTTCCAGATGGCACTGTCGCCATTCAAGGTAACGTAATCCTTTGAACCGGAAAGCAGCCTGTCGTATTCGGAGGCTTTAACGGTAATGGTTTCATTATTGGCAAAGCGTTTTGCAGTTTCTTTTACAACGGCAAAGGCTTCGGGCAACATATCTGTCAGGGCCTTTTCGGAAATGGTATATATTTCCTCCTTTAATTTGTCTATGTCCGCATAAATATCTTCGTTCTTGTCTATGTCTGCAGACTCCTTTACCTCTTTTAGCAACTTATCTATTTGCTCATTGATCTCTTTACAGTCTTCTTTTATTTTATTTTTAAAAAAAGCCGTCTTTTCCCTTAGTTCATCGTGGCTCAATTTTTCCAACGCCGCTTCGAACGATTTTATTTGATTGACCAAAGGTTGTAGGTCCTTGACATCTTTCTTTGATTTATCCCCTACAAATACCTTTAATACTGAATTTAAAAAACTCATAATAATTTCTGTTATTAATGAAAGACCTGGTAAAAGCCTTTTCCAATGTATATGCACAAAATATTTTAGTTGGCACGTGCAATGCCAACTTTTGGATATAAGATTTCCAACATCAAAATTACGTAAAAAAAAAGCCTCATATGAGACTTTTTTGTTGTAATTCCGTTAATATTTTAATACTCGTCCTCGTTCCAAAGATAGTCTTCTTCCGTGGGATAGTCTGGCCAAATCTCTTCGATTGATTCATAAATCTCCCCTCCTTCTTCCTCCATGGACTGTAGGTTTTCTACAACCTCCAAAGGTGCACCGGTTCTAATTGAGTAATCTATCAATTCGTCTTTTGTTGCGGGCCAGGGCGCATCACTTAGGTAGGATGCTAATTCTAATGTCCAATACATCGTAATTATTTATTTTTTAATATTTTGCAAAAGTAATTTTTAAACTGAAACTGCCAAGTTTTTTTGCGTAAAATTCATCTAATTCTATTCTAATTTTATCGCTTTAATATTTTGATAACGAAGAATTAACGAATTTATTAGTCCCGCTTCTCCGGAATCCATCTTATTTCCTCAGCTTGTACATCATAGGACAATTTTCGTGCCAATACAAAGAGAAAATCGGAAAGTCTGTTTATATAGGATAATAAAATGGGGTCTACAGGCTCAAAATCGTTCAATTGGGAGACTAGGCGCTCCGCCCTACGGCAAATAGTCCTTGCAATATGACAATATGACACTGTTGTATGTCCTCCCGGTAAAATAAAATGGGTCATAGGGGGCAAGTCTTGTTCCATAAGGTCTATTTCCTTCTCTAGAAGGTTTAAATCCCCACTATCAATTTTAGGAATATTTAATCGGTCTTTTCCACTTTTTAGTTTTTCTTTCTCCGGGTCAATGGACAATAGCGCTCCTACGGTAAATAATTTCTCCTGAATTTTTATCAATACCTGCTTGGAAGATTTGTCTATTTGCTGGTCCCTTATCAATCCGATCCAGGAATTGAGTTCGTCCAAGGTGCCATAACTTTCAATACGAATGTGATGCTTGGGTACCCGGGTGCCGCCAAACAGACCTGTTGTGCCATCATCGCCTGTCTTGGTATATATTTTCATGCCGGTCAATGTATTTTAATTTAAGGAATAATAATTTTTGTTGATTATAGTGGAGGGTGATACTGCTGAGCAGCAGGCTTTGTTTTGGAGCAAGTCTAAATATTGTTTTTATGCTTGGTCTTTGGACTTACTCCTATCCTCTCTATTATAATCTTCCATGAATTTCCTGGATTTTCTGTCTCTAGATCTTCTTTTGGTAAACCCTTGGGCAACAAAGAAAATAACTCCTAGAACGGCAAGCACTATGTAAATGATGTAGTCCATCGGTCATATTTTAAAAATTTCTTTATCTCCTTTAAAAATACGGGTTTAAATCCGAATCTTAAAATGCTCTTTGGCCTGTTCCTTTCTAAAAAAAACCAGTCCGCAGTAAAATAGGTCTATGGTAACCCTTACCTGTTTCAATTCTTTTATATTTTCCCATAATTTATGAGTGTTCGCCGTTTGGTATATCCCATCTACGAAAACAACAGTATCGTTGGCAAGGTTGTAATTATGAACAATAAATTCATCAACCGTTGCCTTATCCAACCGTTCAATAAAAATTAATTCTTTGGAGGTATTGGTGAAGGATACCCCTTTTAAGTATTTTGTTATTTCTTTTTGCACAGCAATATTGGCAGGGACCAAATGTACTTGGCCAAGTCCAAAATAGGCTATAGTCTTTACTAGAATATTATGGGACTTTGATATTCTATAATGTGGGGCAGCGTAAAGACACTTGGTAATAAACCGGTAAACAAAAGGGGAGTGTACCCCGTGCTGGTTGCTGGATGACAGCCGGAATTTTATAAATGCGAATAGCTTATATAACATCTTAAACTTTATTGGACAAGATTTATTCGCCCATGGACATAGAAAGCTCGAACCAGCGTTCTGTTTTTTCTTCTATGGTATCTGTAATCTCCTTGAGCTCAATAGATAATTTGGAAATATCATCACCGGAAAGGGTGCTATCCGTAAATTTATTCTGGATTTCCACCTTTTGGGATTCCAGTTTTTGGATTTCCTTTTCCAATTGTTTGTACTCCTTTTGTTCCAAAAACGAAAGCTTTTTTCCGGTTTCTTCTTCTTTCCAGGTATTTTTGGAATTTTTTACCTCGTTGGCTTTTTCTTTGGATGCCTTGTTTTCCTGTATGTTACTGTCTTCATAAGTCCTGAAATCGGAATAGTTGCCTGGAAAGTCCTCAATTTCTGCATTTCCCCTAAAAACAAAGAGGTGGTCCACGATCTTATCCATAAAATAACGGTCGTGGGAAACAACCAAAAGGCAGCCTGGGAAATCGAGCAGAAAACTTTCCAATACGTTCAGCGTTACAATGTCCAGATCGTTGGTAGGTTCATCTAGGATAAGAAAGTTCGGATTTTGTATTAAGACGGTGCACAGGTATAGGCGTTTGCGTTCCCCTCCACTTAATTTTTCAACAAAATCATATTGCTTTTTACGGTCGAACAGAAAACGTTCCAATAGTTGCTGGGCTGAAATTTGTTTCCCCTTCATTAACGGAATGTAATCCCCGAATTCACGGATAACGTCGATTACTTTCTGACCTTCTTTTATAGTAATACCCTTTTGGGTGTAATAGCCAAACTTAATGGTTTCGCCAATGATTACCTTGCCACTGTCCGGTTGCACGGTGCCGCTCAGTATATTTAAAAAGGTAGATTTTCCTGTGCCATTTTTTCCTATGATACCGATTCGTTCCCCCTTCAGGAAGTTATATTCAAATTTGTCCAGAATGGGCTTGTTGGGAAAGGATTTGGATATTTTGTGAAGCTCCACAATTTTGCTCCCCATACGTTCCATATTTATTTCCAACTGCACCTCGTGTTCCTTTCTACGTTGGCTTGCCTTTTCCTTAATAGTATGAAAATCGTCGATTCTGGATTTCGATTTAGTGGTCCTTGCTTTGGGCTGCCTGCGCATCCAATCCAGTTCTTTCTTGAACAGTATTTTGGATTTGTGCTGTTCCACTGCTTCCTGTTCTATACGGGCTTCTTTCTTTTCCAAATAATAGGAATAATTACCCTTGTAGGAATACAGCTGCCCATTGTCCAATTCAATGATTTCATTGCAGACCCGCTCCAGGAAATAACGATCGTGGGTAACCATGAACAAGGTCATGTTCTCCTTGGCGAAATACTGTTCCAGCCACTCGATCATTTCCAGGTCCAAATGGTTGGTAGGTTCATCCAATATAAGTAGATCCGGCCTATTGATCAAGGCATTGGCCAATGCCAATCGCTTCTTTTGTCCCCCTGAAAGTAGTCCTACCTTAACATCTAGATCTTCCAATTTTAATTTGAACAGGATTTGCTTGTATTGGGTTTCAAAATCCCAAGCATCATAGCGTTCCATTGCTTCAAAGGCCTTTTGGTAGGCATCAGCATCTTCTGGATCCAGAAGTGCATGTTCGTAGTTTTGAATAACTTTTAAAACTTCGTTGTCCGATGCAAAGATGGTTTCCTCTACGGTCAATTTGGGGTCTAGGTCCGGTTCTTGTTCCAAAAATGAAATTCGAATGCCCTTACGACTATTTATCTGGCCGCTGTCCGATGCATCCTTGCCGGAAAGTATGTTTAAGATAGAAGTCTTTCCGCTGCCGTTTTTGGCAATGAGCGCAATCTTTTGATCCTTGTTGATGCCAAAGGAAATATTTGAAAAAAGCGATAACTCGCCAAATGATTTGGATATGTTTTCTACAGTAAGTAGGTTCATTTAAGGTGTTATTTTAAACTGATGTGTTGTTGGAAATACTTCCATAAAAAAAGATATCTCACTCCAAGCATTATCCAAAGGGGAATGGCCAAGGGGGAGAAAACCTGCACTTTAAATGCTGCCAATACCAAGGTTAAGCTTAATAGTCCAAGTAAAATTAGCAAGTATTTGGGCAGCCAATTGGGGGCCTTCTTCTTTCTAACAATGGTAAAGCCAACAATTAAATTTAATGGAAATACCCATAGAATATTGAAGTTGTTGGCTGTAGCCGTATGGTCGGTAAAAAACCAAAGAAAAATCAGCAGAACACCGGCCAGCCCTGTAACAAAAAATAGTATGGAATCCAAGATCCTGCTTCTAACTTGATTCTTATAGTCGATATAGGTGATGGTCAAAACAAACAACAACATTGCCAATATCCAAAACAGGGGGGAGGCCAGAAAATATCCCTGTTCCTCCTTTTTTACCGAAGTTAAAATGGACCTGTCCCTAATTACTAGATTATGTTTGGATAGGGTGGTATTGCCCAATTGTTCCATTACATATATGGGTAAAAACATATGTTCCTTAACCGTAGCTGTTCTGTCTATGACAGCCCCCAACGCCAAATCTATGCCGAAACTGGACCATGAATTGGTAATTAGGTTTTGGTGTATAAGCTGCCTGAAGGTGTAATTCTTTTCCAAATGACCTTCATTAAAATGCAAATTTTCACCTAGGGCCTCTTGTAAGACATCCCCTATTTTGGTGGCGCAATTGTTGAAAAAGAAATCGTATTTATAATCCCTATTTTCTGGGCGATAATTATTTTCCAAAAATTGGAACAATTCATTCTTTTCTGTAGGGGTAAGTCGCAAGAGTTGTTCTTTTACCCATCTATTTTCCATTTCGTAGGCATACAAAAAATTGGGCATGTTTTGCTTGCTCAGGGAATAGAATAATTTGCCCATGGCGAACTCCACATAGAACATGGGAGGGTCAAAATTAAAAGTCCCATAATTGTATACCCAGTCTATTCCCTGGGTGGGATCTTGTATTCTAAAAGCGCTATGGCCAAATGTAGTGTATAGGTCGCTGCCAGAGCCACAGGTTAAAACGCTAATTTGGGATTCGGGAGATAATTCCCTAACCTGTGCGGTACCGTGGAACATCAGGCCCAAAAAAAATGCAATAAAAAGAATCCTTATGCTCATATACTATTGGGAGCCACTATTTTTTGAAATTACCAACGCAAATATCGAATAATTTATAGGATTTAAGCGGGATAGTACAAGCTATTATAAAAAACAGGATATATTTTAACAGCATTTTTTAATAAATGGTATTTTTACATGATGGTACCCAAGTTGCAATGTGCAAATGTTGGTGGTAAACCTAGTAAAACAAGACCTATGAAGCGCCATATTCCAAATATAATTACCTTGTTGAATGTTTTTTGTGGTTGTGTCGCCACCGTGTTTGCCGTACTTAACAAACTGGAGGTAGCCGCGGCTTTTGTGTTTTTGGGTATATTTTTTGATTTTTTTGATGGATTGGCAGCAAGGGCTTTGAATGTGAGAAGTGAGTTGGGGCTGCAATTGGATTCCCTTGCAGATGTAATTACAAGTGGTTTGGTGCCTGGTATAGTAATGTTTCAGCTGTTGAGTATGTCCTATAGCGGTGGATGGAACATTGGCCTTCAGCCAGATACAACGGAGACCATGCATTGGGCCGCATTCAACATTCCCTTGATTCCTTTTTTTGGGTTTTTAATTACCCTGGCCTCGGCATATCGCTTGGCAAAATTTAATCTGGATGAAAATCAGGTTTCCTCCTTTGTGGGACTGCCAACGCCAGCCAATGCCTTGCTGATACTTTCCTTTCCCCTAATATTGCTATATCATAACAATGATTTTTTAAATACCATAATCTTGAATAAATGGTTCTTGATCGGGACAACCCTATTGAGTTCGTATCTGCTAAATGCCCGTATTGGGTTATTTGCGTTGAAGTTTAAAAATTGGAGCTTTCGGGATAACGCCCTGCGCTATATTTTTATAGTGGTAAGTTTTGTGCTGATCCTCACCATGAAATTTATCGCTATTCCGGGAATCATAGCTTTTTATATTATAAGTTCTTTGGTGAATAACCTAAAAACCCCAAAAATAGATTGATTACTTATAAATATTGATTGACCTCTTTGAGGTTAGGCCAACATTGATTAGATAATACATAAAAAAATGAATTGGGCTTGGGATGGCTTATTGCTTTGAACAATTTCCGGTTAGGTGGGAGAGGGTATAATTAAAAATCCAATTTCTTCCTACGAAGCTCAAAATTCTGTCCCAAATACACCTTTCGGACCATTTCATCGGCTGCCAGGTCTTCGGGAATCCCTGATTTAAGGATACCACCTTCAAACATAAGATAAGAACGCTCTGTGATTGCCAAAGTTTCCTGTACGTTGTGGTCTGTAATTAAGATGCCGATATTCTTATTTTTAAGTTGGGCCACAATTCTCTGAATGTCCTCAACGGCCACAGGGTCTACTCCAGCGAAGGGTTCGTCCAATAAGATAAATTTCGGATCTGTTGCCAGGGCCCTTGCAATCTCGGTCCGCCTTCTTTCGCCACCCGATAAAAGATCGCCCCGGTTTTTGCGTATATGCCCCAGTCCAAACTCCTCAATGAGCGATTCCATCTTCATCAGCTGCTCCTTTTTGCTCAATTTGGTCAATTGAAGTACGCTAAGAATATTTTTTTCAATGCTCAATTTTCTAAATACTGAGGCTTCCTGAGCCAAATATCCAATACCATTTTGCGCTCTTTTGTACATAGGGAAGCGCGTTATTTCCATTTTATCCAGATAAATATTGCCCCCATTAGGTTTTATCAACCCCACTATCATATAGAACGATGTTGTTTTTCCGGCACCATTGGGGCCCAATAAACCAACGATCTCACCTTGGTTGACCTCCAATGAAATTCCTTTAACTACTTGTCGCCCTCGGTAGGACTTCATAATATTATCTGCTCTTAGCTTCATAGTACCTTTCTATTCTCCAAAACTAAGCCTTATATTAGTTTGGGAAAAGATATTGTAGTTTTTTTAACCTTCTTGTTTTTCCAGTTCCTCCCAATATTCATAGGCCCTTCTTAAGTGGGGGACTACTATAGTACCGCCGACAAGGGTGGCAATGCCCAAAGTTTCCATAACTTCTTCCTTGCTGGCGCCTTCATTAAAGGAGCTTTCCAGATGGTATTTTACACAATCGTCGCAACGCAGTACAGCGGAGGCTACCAATCCCAACAGCTCCTTGGTCTTTACGTCTAGAGCACCGGCGGCGTAGGCATTGGTGTCCAAGTTGAAGATTCTTTTTATGATCTTGTTGTTGTCCGCCAAGAGCTTTTCGTTCATTTTGGAACGATACTCGTTAAACTCCTTAACTTGATTTGACATTTTTCTTCTGTTTTTTGGCTTCTCTTTTTAAAACCACCTTGGAAATATAAATACTTATTTGGTATAGGATTAAAATGGGTACCGCCACAATTATCTGACTGGCCACATCCGGTGGGGTGATTACGGCGGATATAATAAGTACCACAACCAACGCTATTTTTCTGTATTTACGAAGTACTTCCGGGGTAACCAAACCTATTTTGGTCAAGAAATAAATGATAATGGGTAATTCGAATATTAGACCACAGGCAATTACTGCCGCTCTTACGGTAGATATGTAGGATACCAAATCTATTTCCCTTACTACTGAGTCGCTTATGGAGTATCCTCCCAAAAAGTTAATGGACAAAGGAGCTACAACGTAGTACCCGAACAATACCCCCATAAAGAAAAGAGAGGAAGCTATAAAGATAAAACCCCTTGCATTCTGACGTTCATTGTCGTAAAGACCGGGAGCAATAAATTTCCACATTTCATAGAGTACATAGGGAAATCCAATAATAAAACCTGCCCAAATGGAAGTCCAGATGTGTGCGGAGAATTGTTCGGACATTTGCCTGCTCTGTACCGTAAATTCCGGTTCTGTATTACAAAAAGCCTCGCTAAAACCCAATAACTTGGAAAAGTCGCAAAAAACGTGGTAGGTTGGAAAATCTGGCATCATTGGGCCAAAGATGACCGTATCGAAAATAAATCCTTTCATTAAAAAAGCCACTCCCCCTATAATAACTACGGCCAAGGTTGATCTTATTAAATGCCATCTTAGTTCTTCCAAATGGTCTAGGAACGACATCTCATTTGGGGTCTTAATCTTTTTTGTCATTACAGTATGCCTTCTTTAATTAAATTGTGTAAATGTACTATTCCTTTGTAATTCTCTCCATCAACAACCAATATTTGTGATATATTATTGGCCTGCATTATTTCCAATGCCTTTACGGCAAGGACGTCCGAAGCTATAGTTTTAGGAGTAATGCTCATGATATCTTTGGCGGTTAAACCATAAATATTGTCATATTTGTTAAGCATACGCCTAATATCGCCATCAGTTATTACTCCAACAATTTTTTGGTCTTCCAATACCGCTGCGGCACCTAACATTTTTTCGGATATCTCTATGATCACAGATTTTACATCACTGTTGGTACGGACCTGCGGAATCTGATTATTACTGGCAATGTCGCCCACCCTTAAATATAATTTTTTCCCAAGCGCACCTCCCGGGTGGTATTTAGCAAAGTCCTTACTGCTGAATCCCTTGAGTTCCAATAGGCAGATAGCCAGGGCATCCCCTATGACCAATTGAGCAGTTGTACTGGTAGTTGGTGCAAGATTGTTGGGGCAGGCCTCTTTTTCAACATAGGTATTTAGAATGTAGTCTGCCTGTGCTGCCAAAAAGGAATCCGGATTCCCGGTCATTCCTATTAATTTGTTCTTGCCCCGTTTTATTAAAGGTACCAGCATCTTAATTTCGGCGGTATTGCCACTTTTGGATATGCAGATGACTACATCGTCTTTCTGAACGGTTCCAAGATCGCCGTGTATGGCGTCGGCGGCGTGCATAAATATAGATGGGGTACCTGTGGAATTTAAGGTGGCAACAATTTTGGAAGCGATCAGGGCACTTTTTCCAATTCCGGAAATTATGACCCTGCCTTTGGAATGTCTGATGCATTCCACCGCATTGGAAAAATCTTCGTTTAGGAGAGTCGCTAAATGGGATATTGCCTCGGCCTCATTATCTATGGTTTTCTTTGCTATGGCCAATATAGCTTTGGTATCGCTCAAAGTAAATTAAAATTATGTGATGATTTTCCTAAAAGAAAGTCTTATCTTTATTTTACAAAATTACATAAACTTAAGTTTATAGAATATTTTAAATTTGAACAAATTTATTTCGAATAAATACTTATTTAAAAGACAAAAATTCCTTAACTTAAGGAATTTCATTTTTGGCGATGGCGCCAATTTATAATATTAATATGGTGAAGTACGGTATGGGTATAAATGAGATTGATTTACATGCCTCTCTAAAAAAGTATTTTGGATTCTCCCAGTTCAAAGGTTTACAGGAAAATGTTGTTAAGAATATTGTACAAGGTAAAAATACCTTTGTAATAATGCCCACAGGAGGTGGTAAATCCCTTTGTTATCAATTACCGGCACTAATGCAGGAAGGAACGGCAATTGTGGTATCGCCATTGATTGCCCTGATGAAGAACCAAGTAGATGCAATTAGGGACGTGTCCAGCGAGATAGGAGTGGCCCATGTTTTGAACTCTTCTTTGACAAAGACAGAAATCAAACAGGTAAAAAGTGATGTAAGCAGTGGGATAACCAAGCTTTTGTATGTTGCTCCCGAATCTTTGACCAAGGAGGAATATGTGGATTTTTTGCAGGGGGAAACCATATCCTTTGTAGCGGTGGATGAGGCCCATTGTATTTCGGAATGGGGACACGATTTTAGACCGGAGTACCGCAATCTTAAATCTATTGTTGGCAGGTTGGGAGATAATATTCCATTAATTGCCCTAACTGCTACCGCGACTCCCAAGGTACAGGAAGATATTATCAAAAACTTGGGAATAACTGATGCCAAGGTGTTCAAGGCAAGTTTTAACAGACCAAATCTTTATTACGAAGTAAGGCCTAAAACCCAAAATGTTGATAGTGATATCATTAGGTTCATAAAGCAAAATTTGGGCAAGTCGGGCATTATTTATTGTCTTAGTAGGAAACGGGTAGAGGAGCTGGCCCAAGTATTGCAGGTAAACGGAGTTAGCGCAGTACCCTATCATGCGGGATTGGATGGTAAGACCAGGTCCAAGCATCAAGACATGTTCCTTATGGAGGATGTGGATGTAGTGGTTGCCACCATTGCATTTGGGATGGGAATCGACAAACCGGACGTGCGTTTTGTAATTCATCACGATATTCCCAAGAGCATAGAAAGCTATTATCAGGAGACTGGTAGGGCCGGAAGAGATGGGGGGGAGGGGCATTGCCTTGCTTTTTACTCCTATAAGGATGTGGAAAAACTGGAAAAATTTATGTCCGGAAAGCCAGTGGCAGAGCAGGAGATAGGAAATGCCCTATTGCAGGAAATTGTGGGTTATGCCGAGACTTCAATGTCCCGAAGAAAATTTATACTTCATTATTTTGGGGAGGAATTTGATGAAATAAACGGTGAGGGTGCCGATATGGATGATAATACCAGAAACCCCAAGGAAAAGCAGGAAGCCAAGGACGATGTGGTTAAGCTGATCAGTGTAGTAACGGGTACCAGCGAGAAATTCAAGTCCAAAGAGGTGGTAAGGGCCTTGGTCGGGAAGGTAAATGCCTTGATTTCCTCTCACAAGACCGATGAAAAGGATTTTTTTGGTATAGGAAAGGATAAGGATAAAGGCTATTGGATGGCTTTGATCCGGCAGAGCTTGGTTGCTGGCTTGCTTAGAAAGGAAATTGAGCAATACGGAATTTTGCATGTAACCCCACTTGGAAAGGAATTTGTTAAGAATCCAACTTCATTTATGATGACGATGGATCATGTTTACAATAAGGAGACCGATGATGCTATAGTAAGCGCCGCCAAATCTTCAGGAGGTGTGGCCGATGATAATTTATTGAAGATTCTTAAAGATTTAAGAAAAAAAGAAGCCCATAAATTGGGGGTTCCGCCATTTGTTGTATTTCAAGATCCTTCTTTGGACGACATGGCGCTTAAATATCCAATATCCTTGGATGAACTGGTGAATATCTATGGAGTTGGGGAAGGTAAGGCAAAAAAATATGGCAAGCCCTTTGTTGATCAGATTGCCGCCTATGTTGAGGATAACAACATTTTAAGACCCGATGATCTCATCGTAAAAAGTACGGGTGCCAATTCCTCCCTTAAGCTTTATATCATTCAAAACGTAGATAGAAAATTGCCGTTGGATGATATCGCTTCTGCCAAGGGATTGGAATTGAACGAATTGATCAAAGAGATGGAACAAATTGTTTTTAGCGGTACCAAATTGAATATCGCCTATTGGATCGATGAGATTTTGGATGAGGATCAGCAAGAGGAAATCCATGATTACTTCTTGGAAGCCAATACGGACGATCTTGAAGTGGCCTTAAAGGAATTTGATGGGGAATATGAGGATGAAGAGCTTAGGTTGTATAGATTGAAGTTTATTAGTGAGGTGGCCAACTAACCGATGACGGCTAGTTTCAACCAAAAGCAGCCATCCTTATGATGGCTGCATTATACTTTTAGGTAATTTGCTTTAAATAATATTTACCAGTTTATAAGTTGTGCGGCCTATATTTATCGGACCGCCTTTTCCAATAATTGTAGTGTCATTTTCTCGGTGTCCAATTTGGCATTAATTCCCAAAGGGAGTGTAAAGTTGTTTTCTATATGGCCAAAGGTCATGCCGTAAACAGCAGGTATTCCAAGAGGTTTAATTCTGTCCATTATAACTTCCTTAAGCGTAAAGGATTTGGGATCGGGAACACTATCACAGCCTTTAAAAACACCTAAAGCTATTCCTGCCGCTTTATTAAAGGTCTTGCCCTGCAGTAATTGGGTCAGCATCCTATCTATACGATAGGGGGCTTCTTCAATATCTTCAAGAAAGACTATAGCATCTGTGAAATCAATTTCATGGGGAGTCCCTATCAGGGCATTTACCAAAGTTAAACTACCGCCTACCAATTTTCCGGTTACAAAACCCGGGTTGATGCAATATCGATCATATTCGGGCTTGCTATATTCCTCCAGATCTGTTATTTCTACATTATTTATAATGGGAGGCAATTCTTTGGATTTCATTACCACTTTTTGCAGCTGCTCAATACTATACGGGTCATTGATGGTGCTCCCCACGGGCCCATGAAACGTGATAAGGCCAGTTTCCTGATATATGCCATTTAAAAGAGCCGTAATGTCACTAAATCCAATTAAAGCCTTGGGGTTCTTTCTAATAAGTCCATAATCTATTAAATGCATAATCCTGGTACATCCGTATCCGCCACGTGCGCAAAGGATACCATCTACCTTTTTATTGGCGAACATTTCGTTTAGATCCGCAACCCTTTCCGCGTCCGTATTGCTAAAGTAACCATGGTTCCCGTGTATGCGATCCGTATGGTAAGGTATAAATCCCATTTTTTCCAGAGTTTCTTTGGCTTCCACCAATACCTCGGGTTTTATGGCGTAACCAGGTGCAATAAGGCCTATAGTATCTCCTTTTTTTAATGCTTTGGGCTTTAAGGTTGTAAGGGCTGATTTTTTTTCGTGTGGATTGGCAAATATTGTTGCTGGCACTAGGGTAGCCATCCCTGCCCCTAGGGCTGTTTTGAAGAACTGTCTCCTTTTTTTCATTAATCTTATTTTGTATCACCTAAATATATAAAAAATCGCATAAAAAAGTCCGTCATAAACATGACGGACTTCATTGTTCAAATATAATAGCTCTACATTCCCAGGGAGGATGAATCCTCTTTGGCCTTAGACCTTCTTAATTGCCTTTGTATTTTCTTAATGGCAGATTCAATGGATTTTTCTGGTTCTATGATATTGTACTCGCCCCAAAAATCCGGATCTGAAAATCCTATTGCTTCATCTTCCAAAATTATCGAAGATTTGATACGGTCCTTAAATTTGGGCGATTCTCCTGTAGTGTTTTTCTCCCAATCGGTAATGGCCATTTCGCAGGTCATACTATATACCGAATTGAAAAGTCGATCGTCCCAATTTATTTTGAATTCCAATAGGACATTACTGTATCCGTAATACCATTTTCCGTTTTTTTCCCTGTAATCTACGCGGTAGGCAATGTCCGTTGGCCAAACATTGGCATGGGCAGGCTTTTTACGAACGAACATTTTAGCTGCCTTTTCCCTGTCCGTAATGTTTAGGGAATAGATGGCACTGGTCAGAATTTTTTTATCGGCATCTATATACAGTTTACCTTGGTATAAGGGATCCGTAATGGATTCCTTTTGTTTAAAATTGATTACGAAGATAAGCTTGTCGTTAACTTTGGTGGAATTTTCAAAGCTAAAGTTGTAATCATCAAACGTTTCTTCTGTAAAGATATACTGAGGGTATTTGATCATGTCCACAAAGAGGGTATTAAAAGGCCCCCCTTGCAGTTTAATGGCCAAGGTATCCAGTTTATCATAATCGGTGCTCTTTCTTGCCTTGTAGAGCTGTAATGCATCCCTACGATCGGAATTGTAGGGAGATTTGTAAATATTGACCACGGCCTCGGATAAAGAAACGTTTTTCCTTCTTTTTTTAATGGTTTCCCTGTAAAAGGCTGTCATTAAGGTGGGGTCGTCAAAATAATTATCACCTTTTCTGAGCAAGGTTTCTTGGACCAGGGCCTTTGCGTCTTTAGGAACGGCAAGGCTCACTTCGGATAATTCCGTAAAGCTTACCTCCAGGGCAATTTCATTCTTATTTTCCTTCAACTGGCTTAAAGGGATTGTTCTGGTCTTGTAGCCCAAAAAGGAAACGCTAACCTGTCCCTCGCCAATATCTTTGGGAACTTTCAAGGAAAAGTAACCCTCGGTATTACTGACGGTACTAATATTCGTATTTTCAATGGAAAGAGTGGCAAATACCAATGGATTATTGGTTTCGCTATCAACAATTTTACCTTGATATTGGTTAAATGAACTTTCCTGTTCCTGCACATCTTGGTACAGAATGGCCGCCGAAACGGAGGGCGTTACCCCTAAGAACAACAAAATGGTTATTGCGGTTATAAGGGGATTTTTTCCAAAGGGATTTTTTTTGAGTTTCATCTGTTTGAATTTTATTGTTCCAAGCGTTCATGGGTATTCGCAATAAATATAAATAGTAGTTGGTGCAGGTTGGAAAGGGTAATTTAAGCTAAGCATTCAAAGCTTATATCAATGAACGATGGTCTTCCTAAGTTAGTGATTTTTAATGAAATACCCTACTAAAAATTTGTTTAATTTTTCGGAGGCCCAAGACAGTAAAACCACAGCTAATGGAGCCTGGTTTTCCGCCCCATAAATTAAAGTGGCTTATGTTAAAGCCGATGTATATGGGAAATAGCCGTGTAAATACAACACAAGTTGACTTGTGCTGTTCCTTTTGGGAAACAATATGTTCTAAGTTCCTTAGCTACAGTGTTTCACCTACAATGGTTTTGGTTGTACCGGATATATTAGTCTTTTATGCGGCAATAAGCATTAAGTAAGGTGCACAAGGTGTGCTATATTGTTTTTTGTTTAGTTCTTTCTGCGCACCTCAAAAATATCCGTTCTTCTATCTTTTAGGTTTCTAACGCTACCAAATTGGTTTAGTTCCCTCAGTAGATCTATATCCAGGTCAACTATCAGAATCATTTCGGTATTTGGTGTGGCTTCTGCCTTTATCCCATTGGCGGGAAAAGCAAAATCACAGGGGGTAAATACCATGGATTGGGCATATTGAATGTCCATATTATGTACCTTGGGCAAGTTGCCCACGCTTCCTGCAATGGCCACATAACATTCATTTTCAATGGCCCTGGCCTGTGCACAATTTCTGACCCTGGAAAAGCCATTTTGGGTATCGGTGAGAAAGGGGACAAATAAAATATCCATTCCTTCGTCTGCCAGTAATCTACTCAGTTCCGGAAATTCGGAATCGTAGCAGATCAGGACACCAATCTTTCCGCAATCCGTGTCAAATACCTTTAGTTCGTTGCCTCCTTGCATGCCCCATACCTTTGCCTCATCCGGAGTTACATGGAGTTTTTCATATCGTTCCTTGGTGCCATCCCTTTTACAGATATACCCAACATTGTAAAGACTTTCATCCTTTATTTCTGGCATACTCCCTGTTATTATATTGATGTTATAGGAAATTGCCAATTCTGAAAATCGTTGAACAATGGTGGCCGTGTGCTGAGCCAGTTCACGTATGGCGGCAGACTCTGATAAATGATTGTTCTCCGCCATCAAAGGGGCGTTAAAGAATTCGGGGAACAGTGCAAAGTCTGACCGATAACCGGAAACCGCATCTACAAAATACTCTGCTTGTTGAAGTACGTCATCCAGGTTTTTGTAGGGTCTCATCTGCCATTGGATGAGCCCAACCCTCACCACCTTTTTTACAACGCTAGCCTCTATATTCTTCTTCTCATAATAAATGTTGTCCCATTTCAAAAGTACCGCGTAATCGTTGGAAGCTGAATCACCTTCCAAATAGTTTTTTAGAATTTTACTTGGATGGAAGTCGTTGGAAATTTGAAAGTTAAGTACAGGGTCGTTTATTTCCTTGCGTTTTACTTTTTCAATATATTCCTTGGGAGATAAGGTGTCTTTGTACTTATAATAGTTGGGGATTCTACCTCCAAAAGCAACCCCCTTTAAATTTAAACGCTCGCATAGGTCTTTTCTGTAATCATATAGTCTACGACCCAACCGCATACCCCTATATTCGGGTTTTATAAAAACATCGATACCATACAGTACATCACCATCCGGAGAGTGGGTGTTAAAGGTGTAATTTCCGGTTATTTGTTGGTAGGTGTGTTTATTTTCAAATTTATCATAATCCAGAATAATGGACAATGCGCAGCCTGCAATATGGCCATTCACTTTTATGACTACCTGTCCCTCCGGAAATTTGGATATTAAATTATCTATTTGATGTTCCCGCCAGTAAGATTCCGGCATAGTGGTGTACGATTCTATCATGGCCGTTTTAAGCTCTTGATAGTCATCCACGCTTAAGTACAATAACTCAATATTTTCTATTTCTTCCATCTTCATGGCCATACTTTTAAAATTAAATTAGAGGGGCAGTTTATTGTTTTTACTTGTGATGGGTCTTGGTAGAATCGGAAATCATTTCATTGATTTCACCTAATTCCTTTTCGGATAAATACCGCCATTTGCCTACAGGAACGTCCAATTGAATGTTCATGATCCTAATACGTTTTAGGGCGGTTACATTGTAACCCAGATACTCGCACATACGCCTTATCTGACGGTTAAGCCCTTGTGTTAGAATAATCCGAAATTGGAACTTGCTTATTTCCTCAATTTCGCACTTACGGGTTACCCTGTCCAAGATGGGGACCCCATTGGCCATTTTTTCCAGGAAAGTTTTGGTTATGGGCCTATCTACGGTAACTATATATTCTTTCTGGTGCTTATTTCTGGCCCGTAAAATCTTATTTACTATATCTCCGTCATTGGTCAATAGAATTAAGCCTTCACTGGGTTTGTCCAATCTTCCAATAGGGAATATTCTACTTGGGTAATTTATGAAGTCGATAATATTGTCCTTTTCCACCCTGGTATCTGTAGTGCAAACAATACCAATGGGTTTGTTAAATGCAATGTATACAGGCTTTTCTTGAGGTTCGGATATAAGCTCCCCATCTACACGTACCTCATCGTCCATAGTGATCTTGGTGCCCATTTCGGGAACTTTTCCGTTAATGGTTACCCGTCCCTGCTCAATAAGTTTGTCCGCCGCCCTACGCGAACAATACCCCATTTCACTTAAAAATTTGTTTATTCGGGTGGCTTCCTTCTCTTTCATATACGCTCCTTAAGCCCGATTTACAAATCGGATTTAGGGGCGAAATATACTTAATTTAACGCTTATTATTGTTAACATTGGCACAAGATATTTCACCTCTATTTCTTCTGTAGTAAATTTTGGTAGGTAATTATTTTTTTAGGGGATCTGCATTCTCCATATAAATCTCTTTTGCAAGTTCGTTGTTCAATTTTTTAAAGAACATCATTTCTGCATAGAATTGCCAATCGAAATTTATGGATTGATTGGCCAAATGCACATGATGGTCTTGATCCAAAATATAATTATCCGGTTTGTTCAAATTACGGGTTTTACCATAGACCATTTCCAATTCCTTTCTAAGGCTGGCGAATTCCGCCTCCAATTCCTTTAGCTTGGAAGCCGTGGCCATGATATCCTCGCTGCTATCCGCCATGTCGTAATCACGAAGGGCCAGTAGCATTTTTGGACTATAAGCGGAAAGTTTGTTTACCTGTTCATACACTTGTAGGTTGTGGTCGTTGCGCAGGGCAAGAGAACGGGCATTCTCTATTTTTTTTGCAATACTGTCTGTTTGGGATAGAGTTTGGGCAGCTGTCTTTAAACGCTCTTCATTGGCCAAGCTCCATGCCCCTATATTTTCTTTGTCCGGAAAGTCAATAACAGCCTCTTCCAAGGGGTCTTTCATCTTATGAAGGAAATTGCGCTGGTTCTTTTTAAGTAGTGCATTTTTCCAAAAGGCCACAGGGGATTCAAGTTCGGTAATAAAAGCCTTAGTGTCATCGGCCAAGGCATACCCATATTCCCTTTGCCTAAAGGCCGACTTTATTTCTTCCTTACTGCGTTTGTCACCAATCCAGGAATATTCGGCAAAGGCCAAGATACCCCTCATGTACAATTCAAAATGAGGAGAATCATCATCCCATAAGGTCAATAACAATCCGTTTAGGCCACTGTCTATGGAGCTAACCGCAAAAGAACGGATGTTTTCCATATTGCTCTCTTCCTGCGGCATTAAAACCCATCTGGTTTGGCCTGCCGTGGCACCCATAACTTCCATGCCATGGTCTGTAAACCATTGCATTGCCTTTATGTTGCCAAGGGCTTGAGGGGAACTGTAATTCCATCGCATATAGATGCAATTCTTTGGGAAGATGTCCAAAAATTCCAACAATTTATGTTCATTATCGATCCAGACTTGATCTACTTCCTCCTGGGTCATATCTTTTTTGAACATTGGGTCATAGACATCGGCTTGTTTTAGAGGCATATCATCCCAGAAAATTGGGGTTTTCCCGTGTTCTTCTGCGAATTTGGCCACTTTGTCCAACCACATCAGTTGTAATTTTAAGGGCGATTCATTGCTGCCTCTTCCGGTAGTATGTACTTCGTCACCCCCCACATGCAGGTACCTTCCGTAGGGAAAAGCCTCCATAGCGTCCAAATAAAGGTCAAATTGTACTTCATAGGTCTTTGGATCCAGAGGATTAAAGGCCCAATCGCTTTCTGGGTTATCCCTGAGCTCCAGGTATTCCGGATGTTTTAAAATAAACGAGGCATGGCCCAGGCCTTGTACCAATGGGCTTATTTCTATATGCCGCTCTTTGGCGTAATCGCTGATCTTTCTCCACTCTTCGATACTGAGGGCGTCTGCGGAGGCAACTGTTGGTTGGCGTTTAAATTTTAATTTGTCCTCAACTTCCAAAATAATACCATTTATCTTGTAGCTGGCAAACTTATCCATCAATTCGTAATAGTATTCGGTCTTTTCCAAATGGTGTTTTACATCCAAGTGGACGGAGCGGTAGGCTAATAAAGGGTAATCCTTTAGTTGGCATAATGGAAGGTTAACCTTTTGATCCTTGGCATCCAGCATTAATTGTTCCAAGGATTTGAAGGCATAGAACAATCCGGCTTCATCCTTTCCTTTTATTAGGATCTGTTCGTTTGAAATAGTCAGGGTGTAACCTTCTGCAGGAGTACCTAGATTGGAATCTATTTCATACATTAAAGCAATCTTTCCTTGATTATCATCCAGCACCATAATATCCTGGTCAATTATAGGTAGTGCTTCCCCGTTTTTGGCTACTGCTTTCAGGGTTAGATCGGGAGAAATTGAACTAACCCCTGTAACTTCAATTTCTTGAGGTTGGGGAAGTAATTTAAAATCGCCTATCTTATTTTCTTTTGGGGAACAAGAGGATAGCAAAATGGAGATTGTCAATAGATAGATGCCTTGAATTTTTCTCATGAAACTTATAATTGGTAATTAATTTTTGATTTGATATGTTGATTAATTTGCAAAAATATTGAATTATATTCAAATAAGGAATCTTTTTTGTCAATAGACCCAAAGCTTGGGGAGATGTTGTTCCTTAAGGGTTCAAAAGCGTTATTCCTTTGCTTTCTATACCCCAAATTGTTCCAGATGATGGTTGAGGTGTTTGTAAAACAAATTGTTCCATTCCGTTTTAGTCAAGGGACCAAAAGAATGTGATTCCTTATTGTGAAAGTAATCCTCTCCCAGTTCTTGTGTTTTTATCAAATGGTCTATCAATCGCTTCTTTTCCTTTTCAAAGTCCCTTTCGTCCACGATTAGGAAGGCAGGTGCAGTCCTGCTATTTTTTTTGTATGGTTTTTCATTGACTACCGTTTGCTTTACAAAAAGTTTTAGCATCAGTTTCATTGGTCCGTTGGGTTTGGGATGCTTTTCCGTAAATACCATTTCATAGGAAACATTGCAGTGGGCCAACATCTGTGCTACATTCATTTTGCCCCATATTCCGGTACTTTTGGGGGTCAATTTATTAATTCTTCCTATTAGCTCGTCTACTACCTTTTTTTCAAAAATGTTTTTCATGTTCCAATGTTTTTAGATGTTCCGGTTTCTATTTCTGGTCGTATAGTTCTACTTTTAAATAAAGGCTGGTTTGGCGGGAATTACGGGTTTTGGTCAACTAAATGGAACTTGCACGGCAAATTGGCCCCACTTGCATTATTTCACCATAAAAAGGGCATTGACGAAGAAGAGTTTGCCATTTTCCCAAAAACCCCTGAACAATGGATTATCTACCATATAGATAACCTGTCCCTTGCCCACTTCCTCAACACCGAATACCAATGTATTGGCAATTTTTTTCTTAGCCTCACTTCCTGCAAAGCCCGCAATTGGCGAATTCGCGTTTTCCAAATAGACAACGGTCCCTGAATCTAAATTTTCAAAGGCATCGTCTCCTAATTTAAGGGTAAAATAGTGGTCGCCATAACCGTAGGCCAAGGGGTGTGTTTGGTCAACTTTAGTTCTAAAAATGGCTCCGGTAATCGCATTTTTAATGTCTTCCCTTTCCGCCTCTTCATATGGGAGTATGTTTTCTGTACTGTCTTTCTTTATCTCTTTTTCCTTTATTGCAAACCCATGCTCTCCATTTATACTCTTAATAGCTCCTTCCATGGCGATCAACTTTCCTCCGTTGGAGACAAACTCCTTCAATTCTTCCAGTTTATCTTCAGTGAAGAACTTGCTATACCATCCGTTGGGTAGAATAAGGACGTCGTATTCGGATAAATCCACTTCATCATAATATTCGGTATCCAAAATAGTTAGTGGATAGCGAAGTTGTTGTTCAAAAAAGTGCCATATTTCCCCAAATTCGAGGGTGTTGGTAGGTTCGCCGGATAGCATTGCTATTTTTGTATCCGTAATCATAGGTACATAGCTGGAACCAAAGTCGTTTCCTTTTTCAACAAATCCAGTATTGGTGGGGGTTAATATAGTCTTATTGTCATGCGCAACCCGGCTCAAGGTTTCCACAAAGTCTTTATGGTTTTTATTGTCCCCTTTGGTGATGATGAGACTACCCCTTTCAAATTTTTTGCCTTCTGCCCAAAAAGGATTTTTTGCAAAACGCACCCTAATATTTTCTTTCACTAATCCACTCAAAAAACGGGCATCCTTCATGCTGGACCAGTCACTTATATAGGCATAGGTGTCCTGGTCAATATTGGCTCCCTTTGGCGGGAGAACTTCCCAATCCCTAGAGGGGTCGGATTCCACTAACGTCTGGGAGGCAATAGTCTCCAATCCGTATGCATAGGGTAAAGACCATGCCGTTATATCATAGGTCAGCGAATCACTTAGCTTTGTATTGGGCTCCATCAATACCTGGGCCAATGTGCCTTTGGCTTGGTTGGTGGATACTACCAAACTGGAAGGGGAGGTTTTTATGGTCCCTAATTTTCCCGAGCTATAAAGATGGCCCTTGGCAGTACCTTCCTTTGCCCAGCCATATTTAATCTCATGGGACCTGAGAAGTGTCGCAATGGCATCAATTTTATCGGGATCCCCATTCATTACATAACTTTTGTATTTAAAATTTTTATTCTGATAAAACTTCTTGAATTCCCTGTTTAATTTTTCTGTGTTTTTGGAAGCTACTTCCACGGTAGACAGGCCAGTTGTAAGATGATGGGCAATACGATCGTGTAGGGTAAGGGTGTCTCCTATAAAAGTTCTTATGCCCAGTCCGGCACGCCCACTACCGCCCTGCTCGTAGGTCATACCTATACCGCCATTATATGTGGGGTAGGTATCACCGTAGCTAGGATATAAAAGGTCAAAAACTTCTTTTGTAAAATAAAACCAGCCATTGGCATCAAAGTACTTGGCGTGGTTCTTCCCTATGGTAATCTGAAAATCGCGCTGAAAATCGGTTACCACCTCATGAAAGGGTTCTGCGGCCGGGGCAAAATAATAAGGGTTGTTTACACCTTGTTCATGAAAATCAACGTGTACATGGGGCAGCCATTGGTTGAAAACTTTTATCCGTTGCTGACTCTCTACCTGGGTAAGCCATGCCCAATCCCGATTAAGGTCGAACATATAGTGGTTGGAACGCCCATTAAGCCAACCTTCATGGTGTTCCTTGCTGTTAGGGTCTATATTATTGGGAGTGTTCTTAAACTGGTTGTACCAATTAACATATCTATCGCGACCGTCTGGATTAATACACGGATCTATTATTACTACCGTATTTTCCAAGTAAGTGGCCTTGCTGGTCAAAAGTTCATAAATGGTTTGCATGGAGGCCTCGGTACTGACGCTTTCATTTCCATGAACATTGTAGCTCAACCAGACTATGGCCTTGGTGGGTGATCCCTGGCCAATGGTATTCTTAAGGTGCTCCAATCTAATAGACTCTAAGGCAACAATGTTTTCCGGGGTAGAAACATAGGCAACGATCAGAGGCCTGCGTTCATTGGTTTTTCCATATTCTACTAATTTAACCCTGTCTGAAGCATTTTCGGCCAGATATTTATAGTAGTCGACCACTTGATGGTGCCTTGTAAATTCAGTTCCCAATTCATATCCTAAAAATTCGGAGGGAGATAGTAATGTTTGGGAAATACCCAAGGCGGTTGAAAGGAGAAAAAAGGTTAGTAGAAGTTTTTTCATTTAAATCCATTGATTTGCTAAGAATCAAATCTAAGGAATATTCGTGATATTAGTTGTCTTCCAACAATACTTGCCATTTAAGGGATCGAGTAAAGCGCGTATCAAAATGACATTAAAAAAGTGAATATTAAACTTCTTAACGTATTTTTAGGAACTGAAAAAAGGGATAATTTTATCTTTACCAGCTATTACCAACATTTCTATGGAAGTCGAAAGCATACCCTTTAAAAAAACTGGCTATTTTTCCAATTTAATATGTGACTATCTGGACGGAAAGGAAGCTTTGTCTCCTTTTTATGATAGGCCACCTAAAATAGATCAGTTTGCGGAGCAGATAAAAGCCAAGCAGAATTTTCCTAGGGCCCATCGTGAAGTTCTGTACTCGGTTCTGAAAAATCAATATAGGGATGTTGACACTTCGGAGGATACCAAGGTAAATATATCGCTCCTTAAAGAAGCCTCAACGTTTACGGTTGTAACCGGGCATCAATTAAATTTATTTACAGGGCCATTATATTTTTTATACAAGATCATTTCTACCATCAATTTGACCAAAGAACTGAAGCTGGCCAATCCGGAAAACAACTTTGTGCCTATTTATTGGATGGCTACCGAAGATCATGATTTTGATGAAATAAATTACTTCAATTTTAGGGGGAAAAAATTACAGTGGAATAAAAATGTCTCCGGTGCGGTAGGACCATTGGCAACGGATGGACTGGAATCTATCCTAGAGGCTTTTTCCAATGAAATGGGCAATAGTATAAATGCCAGTAAGCTAAAGGAATGGTTTGCTAAGGCGTATTTGGAGCATGATAATCTTACCGATGCTACCCGTTTTTTGGCCAATGAACTTTTTGGTGAACACGGTCTGGTTATTTTGGATGGGAACAATACCGAATTGAAGCGTTTATTGGTGCCCTTTGTTAAGCGCGATTTGTTGGAAAATGCTTCGTATAATAAGGTCGTTGAAACCATAGATCAGCTACAACGGCTACCGGACAATTACGGTATACAGGTTAATCCACGGGAAATCAATTATTTTTATTTGATAGATGGGGTCCGGGAGAGGATTGTGGAAAAGGATGGTAGATTTTATATAAATGATACCAAAATTGAATTTAGCCAAGAAGAAATTCTGACGGAATTGGAGAGTTATCCCGAACGTTTTTCGCCCAATGTGATTACCAGACCGCTTTTTCAGGAGGTGATATTACCCAATTTGTGTTATATAGGAGGAGGAGGCGAATTGGCCTATTGGTTGCAATTGAGAACCATGTTTACGGAAATGAAGGTGCCCTTTCCTATATTATTGCTCCGTAATTCGGCCTTGGTCATTACAGGGAAGCAGATGGAGAAATTAGAGCGAATGAATATTTCCCTGGCCGATATATTTTTAAATCAAAGTAGTTTTATTAACAAAAAGATAAGGGAAATATCCAATATTGATATTGATTTTACCCCCCAAAAGAAATATTTACAAGAGCAGTTCAAGGAATTGTACGACCTGGCTGCCAAAACTGACGCTTCTTTTTTGGGAGCTGTTAAAGCCCAAGAGGTAAAACAATTAAAGGGGTTGGACAATTTACAGGGAAGATTGTTGAAGGCCCAAAAAAGGAAGTTACAGGACCATGTGTTGCGTATGACCGAGATTCAGAATCAACTTTTTCCAAATAAATCACTTCAAGAACGCAACCTTAATTTCTCGGAACTATATCTAGAGTATGGAGAGCGGTTGATTCCACATTTAATGAAAGCACTTAAGCCACTTTCCGGAGAGTTTTCTATTGTAAAAATGGATTGATCTATACTGGTTTATTGCACCGCCTGACAGATTTTTAGACAATCAAAAAGATTATATTTGTTAAAAACAGACTATGTCCATGCACAAAGTAGACTTTGAAATGGTGGAAATGACATTGGATGTCATGAAATATGCCATTGGTCGAATTACCCATCCAGCTCCTGAATTGGGCAAGCCCAAAAAGGAAGAGGAGTTAAAGGACTTGGTAGGGGAAACAATAACTCCCGACGGAATTGGCGGGGAAAGGGCTTTTCAATTATTTAAAGAGGTGCTTATAAAGGCTACGGTACCTATTGATCATCCTAGACATTTGGCGTTTGTACCGGCCTCACCTACTAGGGCGGCGGTCATGTTCGATCTTGTAACTTCGGCCTCCAGCATCCACGGAGCTTATTGGATGGAGGGAGCCGGCGGAATATTTTGTGAGAACGAGGCCATGAAATGGTTGGTATCCCTAACAGGCTTGCCAAAGGGATCCTTCGGGGTATTTACCAGCGGAGGAACGGCTGCCAATTTATCGGCCATGGTAACAGCCAGGGAAAATTGGCGAAAGAATCCAAAAAATGTAAATAAAAAAGGATTGATCATAACTTCTTCAGGGGCCCATTCATCTGTGAAATCTATGGCCAAGGTCATAGATTGTGATGTGCTTTTGGTGGAAACCGAGGAACAGATGACGGCAGAGGCCCTAAGTGAAAGCATAAATTCCTTGGATGCCCAACAAAGGGATAGGTTATTTGCCGTTGTGGCAACTGGAGGTACCACCAATGCAGGTATAATAGATGATTTGTCCGGTATTGCGGAAATTTGTAGCACTGAAAATCTATGGTTTCATGTGGATGCTGCCTATGGTGGAGGCGCCTTGGCCTCAAAATCGGCCCGGCCTTTGTTCCATGGGATAGAAAAGGCGGATAGTATAACCATTGATCCACATAAATGGCTTTTCTCACCCTATGATTGCGGGGCTATAATTTATAAAAATCCGGAATTGGCCAAGGAAGCACATTCACAAGAAGGTTCCTATTTGGAAATATTTAAGGATGAAGGTGCCCATGGTTTTAACCCTTCGGACTATCAAATACAATTGACACGCAGGGTAAGGGGATTGCCGCTTTGGTTTTCACTGGCCATGCACGGTACCGACAAGTATTCTTGGGCCGTAGATCAGGGTATTGGGTTGGCCAATTTGGCAGGGGAATTAATAAAGAAGCATCCCTTGGTAGAATTGGTAAGGGAGCCCAGTCTTTCATGTGTCCTGTTTAGAAGAAAAGGATGGTTGCCACAAGATTACACCCATTGGACCTATAAAAATCACAGGGAAGGTTTTGCTCTGGTGACTCCTACCAAGTATAGGCAAAAGGGCGTTTACGAAACTGTGGCGCGTTTTTGTTTTATCAACCCGGATACAACGGAGAAGGATATTTCCATGATATTGGATTCTATGGCTTAGAATGAGGCGAAATGGGTTGTCTAAAATATTTTTAGGGAACCAAATACTCACTTTCCCACTGAATACCAACTTTGGAGAACCGAACCCTAATATGATGGGGTTGACTTAATTTTAGGTATTCTATTTTGTAGGGTATAATCTCTACTAGGCAGAAATGATTTTCTTCACTTAAATATTCCAAATTCTGGGGGTTAATTAAATTACTTCCAGGAGACCTGCTCGTGGTATATTGTTTTTTTGCGTAGTCATCCAGTTTACTCCAATATTTCTCTTTGGTGGCCTCGTCATCTTTGTAGGTTGCCGTGCCTTCAATTTTTAATTGAAGCAATTTGGTTGGGTGGTACAGGAGTAGGCTAACCCTTTTATTTTCTTTTATATGTGTAATTTTTTTTGAGCGCTTATCGGTGTAAAAAGTAAGTTTTAGATTATCGGAAACATCCCTTAATACAACTGTGCGCAAACGGGCAACCTGATCCAATCCTACGGTGGCAAGCGTGAAAAATCGGAAAGGGTGGTCTTTTTCCGAGAGGACCTTTTGTAGCTCTTCCCTTATTTCCTCTAAGTAAACGGTGGCCATGATAATCTTTTTTTAGTTTTATTAAAGATAAAAATAATTGTTGGAGTAGGGTATTTCTTTTCTCAGGTGTTATAGATATAAATTGCTATGAATTTGAAAATAATTTCTAATGAAATTATGAGTAGTTATAATTAGTTAATTGGTTTAGGTTGGTTTTGATTAGCCTGCCCGGTTGGTTACCGGGCTTTTTTTTGTCCTTAATGCAAAAATCTTCGCAAATGAGCCAAATTTGTACCTTGTTCGAATTTGATTGTTGGGTATTTTTCCGAATAATTCTTTTTTTAACTAGTTGAAAGAAGCCTTTATTTAAAAGGCGATATCGGCAAAAAGCTTCCCCAATATCTTTCTGTTTATAAGTTTTATGATTATTATACCATAAAGATACTTTTTCAAAAATTTCAAATTACTATTTTTGCCCATGCAAAATAACGTCCTCATATTAGATTTTGGTTCCCAATATACGCAGCTCATCGCTAGAAGGGTCAGGGAACTTAATATTTTCTGCGAAATAAAACCGTACAACCATTTACCCGACGATTTATCGGAATACAAAGCGGTGATTCTTTCTGGATCGCCATTTTCGGTAAGGGGGGATGACGCACCACATCCGGATTTGTCTCAAATAAAAGGGAAAAAGCCTCTGTTGGCGGTTTGTTACGGAGCCCAATATTTGGCACACTTTAACGGTGGCAATGTAGCTCCTTCCAATACCCGTGAATACGGTAGGGCAAAATTGTCCTTTATAGATCACAGTGAATCCTTTTTCGAAGGGATTTCAGAAGGAAGCCAGGTTTGGATGAGCCATAGTGATACCATAAAGGAATTACCTGAAGGAGCCATTAAATTGGCAAGTACACATGATGTGGAAAATGCAGCCTATAAGCTTAAAGGTGAAGATACCTATGCTATACAATTTCATCCGGAAGTATACCATACTACCGATGGGAAAAAATTGTTGGAAAATTTTCTAGTGCACATATCCGGTGTTGCTCAGACATGGACCCCAGATTCCTTTGTTGAAACTACCGTTGCGGAATTAAAGGCTAAAATTGGTGATGAAAAGGTAATACTTGGCCTATCCGGAGGGGTGGATTCCACAGTAGCGGCAGTCTTGTTGCACAAAGCAATCGGAAAACATTTGCACTGTATTTTCGTAAATAATGGACTTTTACGGAAAAACGAGTTCCAATCCGTACTGGACCAATATGAAGGAATGGGGCTAAATGTGAAGGGTGTTGATGCTTCGGCACGTTTTTTGGATAGCTTGGAAGGAGAAAGTGATCCAGAGAAGAAAAGAAAGGCTATAGGTAGAGTTTTTATAGAGGTCTTTGATGATGAATCACACTTGGTGGAAGATGCAAAATGGTTGGCGCAGGGAACAATATATCCAGATGTTATAGAGTCTGTCTCGGCTACCGGCGGTCCGTCAGCGACCATTAAAAGTCATCATAATGTTGGTGGATTGCCAGATTATATGAAGTTGAAGGTGGTGGAGCCCTTGCGAATGTTGTTTAAGGATGAGGTTAGGCGTGTAGGTGCCAGTTTGGGGATCGATAAGGAGTTATTGGGCAGGCATCCCTTCCCGGGACCAGGCTTGGCTATCCGTATCCTTGGCGATATTACCCGGGAGAAAGTGGCTATTTTACAGGAAGTAGATGCCATTTTTATCAACGGATTAAAGGAATGGGGCCTATATGATAAGGTTTGGCAAGCGGGAGCCATGCTGTTGCCCGTTAACAGTGTAGGTGTAATGGGAGATGAAAGGACATATGAGAAATGTGTAGCTTTAAGAGCGGTAGAAAGCACGGACGGTATGACGGCGGATTGGGTAAATTTACCCTACGAGTTCCTGCAAAAAACCTCCAACGATATTATCAATAAGGTTAGAGGAGTAAATAGAGTGGTTTATGATATTAGTTCCAAACCACCAGCAACGATAGAATGGGAATAATTAGAGAGCAAGTGCCAGGGAATTTTAAATCTCTGGCTGCGCATTAATTTTTAATTTGTATTATAACATTGTTGTGTTAATGTTCGTTCTCAATTTTATACTTGGCTTATTTTAAATAGAACAAATAAAATCTATACTTGTGAAAATATACAGTAAAGTAATATTGACAACATTTTTATTAATGTTGGTGAGCATCAATGCAATTGCGCAAAAATTCACTACCCATTCTGTTAAAGCTGGGGAAACTTTGGAAAGTATCGCAAAAAGATACAATGTAAGCGAGCAAGGAATATTAAATTACAACAAAGAGATAAAAAAAGGTCAGGCCTTAAGGGCCAATACGATCTTGGTGGTACCATCGTTCAACGGCGCGGTTGTAAAAAAAGATAGTGTTTCGGAAGTAAACACCTTATTGCAAGCCTTACAAGGTGATGAGTTAGGCCCTCAACACCGGGAACCTATAGGCTATACATCCCATAAGACCAAAAGAAAGGAAACCTTGTTCGGTATTTCCAAACAGTATAATATCTCGGAGGATGATATTAAACGGTACAATAAAGAGTTGTATTCCGTTCAGTTGAAAAAAGGAATGATTCTTAAGATACCTAAATATAAAAAGGTAGACCCATCCGAAAAAGCATATATTGAAGAGAATTATGAAATCTATACCGTTCAACCTAAGGAAACGCGCTGGAGTATAGCCAATAAGTACGGTATTACCATAGATAGTTTATTGGTTTTAAACCCTAAATTGTCCAAAATAAGCGATTACCTTTCTTCTGGACAGGAGCTTCTATTGCCAAAGATATTGGGGAGTTCCATTAAGGATCAGGAAACCCAATTGTACAATTCATATACCGTCCCGGCCAAGCAAACTTTTTATAGTTTGGAGAAAAAATTTGGACTAACAGCCAGCGAAATTATAGCCTTGAATCCTGAAATAAAGGAAAGGGGAGGGCTAAAGGAAGGTATGGTGCTGCGGATACCGGCGAAAAAGATGGAGACCGGCGAGGTCAATATTGAGAATTATAATTTTTATGAGGTGAAACCAAAGCAGACCGAGTTTTCACTTACACGTAAATTTGGTGTTACTTATAAAGAATTATTGGAGCTTAATCCAGAATTAAAGGATGGGTTAAAGGCGGGTATGGTCTTGAAACTGCCCAAGGCCCAGACCGGAAATTTTGACGTAAAAAATGCCCTAATCCTGGATAAGATTAACCTAAGGGACAGTATCAATACATTAAACCGTCCAAAATTGGTATTTCTTTTACCGTTTAGATTGGATAGATTGGATTTAAACGATAACGCTGCCACCAAAAGTGCCATTGAGAACAGAAAGGACGTAAAATATAGTTTGGGGCTATATTCCGGAGCAATGGTTGCCTTAGATTCTGTAGCCAAACTGGGAATTTCCGTAGATGTTAAAACATATGATACCCAATTGGACATGAATCGCACCAAGGGTATATTGCAAAAGGAAAATTTAATTGGTGTATCGGCAATTTTTGGTCCCTTGGAGACCCAATCCCTAAAAGAAGTAGCACTGCAAGCCTCGGAATATGGAGTGCCCGTTGTTGCACCCTTAACGGATAAGAGCGATTTAAGTTTGAACAATGTGTTTTTTGCCCTTCCTTCGGAAAAGGTGATGGAGGAACATATGATGACCTATGTTGAAGGATTGAGAACAAAGGAAAACGTAATCATAATTGCAGATCAAAAGAACAAGTCTACCGAATCTGCTTTGTTAATGAAGTTTCCTGGGGCCAAAATAGTGGCCTTAAAGGAAGATCGAACGGTGGATATTGATAAAATCTCCAAAATACTTTCTTTGGAGACCGAGAACTGGGTGTTTTTGGAAACTGATCAGGCCAATGTGGTTTATCACGTAGGTTCATTACTTAATTCTTTGATAAGTAAGGATATTAGCATACGTCTCTTTACAACAGACAAGAATAGGGCTTTTGATAGTGAAGTTGTTTCCTATTCCCATCTTTCCAATTTAAGGTTTACCTATCCTTCGGCTTCACGGGAAGTTGGGGAGAATAGTTTTGTGAAATTGTATAGGAAGAGGTATGGAGCAGACCCTGATCCATATGCGGTTCGTGGTTTTGACCTAACTTATGACCTACTCTTAAAATTGGCCTATAAAAATGATTTGGTAAGTGCTTCCAAACTTGTTGGGGAGACCGAATATGTGGGCAATAAATTTAACTTTAACAAAGATATCTCCTCCGGGTATTATAACAGGGCATCCTATATTCTCGGATATGAGAATATGAATATTGTGGAACTTAAAGAGTAAATCCAATGACCGCGAAAGTAACCTATACCGGTGGACTTAGAACGAACTGTGAACATACAAGATCGGGTAATTCCTTCATAACGGATGCACCATTGGATAATCATGGCTTGGGACAGGCATTTTCTCCTACCGATACGGTTGCCACGGGTTTGGCCAGTTGTATGTTTTCCGTTATGGGTATAAAGGCCAGGGGATTGGAATTGGATTTGGAGAATTCCACTGCAGAAGTTAAAAAGCAAATGGAGGCTGATCCTAGGCGGATTACCAGGATTGATGTTAAATTTAATATGCCCAAGATAATTTCTGATAAACACAGAAAAATTTTGGAGCATACGGCACGTACCTGCCCTGTACATTATAGTTTGCACCCGGACATCGTAAGGAATATCACTTTCCATTGGGAACTTTAAAGAAAGTATTATGGCTTTTTATATGGCTGATGGTTCATTTGGGCTATGGCCAGGAAGATGAGGTGGTTTTATGGACCCCGTCTAGAAAATTAACCTGGTCCGATTTCAAGGGCAGGCCATCCAATATTTCCAACGCCGCGGCCATTACTGCCAGCGGTATCACCTACAGTTTTTCTGCTCAGGGAACCAAGGATAGAATGGAGCTTGATTTCAAGGTGGACACCCATTTTTATCCAGATAAATCGTGGTACAAACCTAAATTGGCCAATCCGATGATCTTGAGCCATGAGCAATTGCATTTTGATATATCCGAAGTATATGCCCGAAAATTGAGGCAAATTCTGGCCAAGACCAAATTTACCAGTAATGCAAAGTCTGAGGTAAAGGAGATATATAGGAATATTCTTCGGGAGCTAAACGACTATCAGAACCAATATGATTCCGAGACCAACTTTTCCAGGGATACCGTTCAGCAATTAATCTGGAATAAAAAGATTAAAAAAGCACTAAACAATTAAAAGGAGACTTTGTTCAAAGTCTCCTTTTAATTGGATTAATCCCTATTTATACGTCGCAAATGGTAACCCCTTCTTTTAGGGCCGCTATTTTATCGTCCCATGTAGGGATAAATTCTTGGGCCACATGTCCTTTATAGCCTGTGGCCAAAATAGCCTTCATTATTGCAGGGTAATACAATTCCTGGGTTTCGTTTATTTCATTTCGTCCAGGATTTCCACCAGTATGGTAATGTCCAAAGTACGAATGGTAGTCTTGGATGTTACGAATAATATCGCCCTCCATTATCTGCATATGGTAAATATCATAAAGCAGTTTAAAATTGTCGGATCCCAATTTTTTGCACAATTCCACGCCCCATTCGGTGTGGTCGCACATATAATCTTCGTGGTTCACCTTGGAATTCAATAACTCCATTTGAATAATCACTCCGTGTTTTTCGGCCAGTGGCATAATTTTTTTTAATCCGTCTACACAGTTTTGTAGCCCAACAGTGTCATCCATTCCCCTTCGATTGCCACTAAAGCAGATAAGGTTGGTATAGCCTGCTGCTGCCACCTTGGGAATCATCTCCGTGTAATTTTTAATCAGAGTTTCATGATATTTGGGGTCGTTCCATCCTTCGGTGAGGCTTATTTCGGCCCCGTTGCACATAGAGGAATTAATATTGTATTTTTTAAGCAATGGCCAGTCTTTTGGGCCAATAAGGTCAACACTTTTTATGCCCAAATCGTTTAGGGATTTTAGGAATTCTTCAAGAGGGATGCTCCCATAACACCAGTAGCATACACTGTGATTAATGTTGTTTTTTAATTTTGACTCTTCATTGTTGTTTGGCGCCATTGCATTTCCAGTTTTGTAAGCCAGCATGCCAACCGATGCTGCTGCTGAGGTTCCTATAAATGTTCTTCGTTTCATCTGTTCTACTTAATTTTTTTTTATTGAAGGTGCTAAGTGGGTTGCTATTAAAATTTCCCGGGCCTGCTCTTTACCACAATCTGCCCACCGCATTGCCCAAAATGCTGTTTTGGTCATATGTACAGTCGTAATTCATTATAAATGTAAATTGTACGTGTATAAAGATAGGTGATTTGTTATAAAAATACGAAATTTCGAAATAGAATGTTCAACAAAAGCTTGGTGCGTTTTTGGAAATAGATTTCAATCAAATGCTTGGGAAGCAATTCTGAAGATGGTATCTTTGGATAGAATCTTTAGTATGAATGTAGTTCCGGACAAGAGACAATTAATAGAATTGGCACATTATAGAATGCCATTTGGTAAATTTAAGGGAAGATATTTGGTGGAGCTGCCCGAACCTTATTTGGTATGGTTTCAACAAAGCGGTTTTCCAGAGGGAAAGCTCGGAAATTTGTTAAGGGCCATGCTGGAAATTAAAATTAACGGACTTGAGGGCCTAATTCGAAAAATTCAAAAAGATTTTCCCCAATAATACCCGTGAATTGTGATAGCAATTCGTATTTTTGCTCGCGTTACGAATTCAACCTAACGCTTCATGTCGCAGACTAAATATATTTTTGTAACCGGTGGGGTTACTTCATCCCTCGGAAAAGGGATTATAGCAGCCTCTCTTGCCAAATTATTACAGGCTCGGGGTTACAGAACTACTATCCAAAAATTAGATCCTTATATAAATGTTGATCCGGGAACTTTAAATCCCTATGAGCATGGTGAATGTTATGTTACCGATGATGGTGCCGAGACCGATTTGGACTTGGGCCATTATGAGCGTTTTTTAAATGTTCGTACTTCACAGGCAAATAATGTTACCACTGGAAGAATTTACCAAAGTGTTATAGAAAAAGAACGCAGAGGTGAATTTTTAGGAAAAACCGTTCAGGTGGTGCCCCATATTACCAATGAAATAAAGGAGCGTATCCAGTTATTGGGGAAAAGTGGGGATTATGATATTGTCATTACCGAAATAGGGGGAACTGTTGGGGATATAGAATCCTTGCCATATATAGAAGCTGTACGACAGTTGCTATGGGAGTTGGGTGATAATAATGGGATTGTTATACATTTAACCTTGGTGCCTTACCTTTCTGCAGCCGGGGAATTAAAAACCAAGCCTACCCAACATTCCGTAAAGACTTTAATGGAAAGTGGTATTAAGGCAGATATTTTGGTCTGTAGAACAGAACATGAAATTCCGGATGACCTGAAGGAAAAATTAGCGCTTTTTTGCAATGTAAAAAGGGAAGCGGTAATACAATCCATAGATGCATCAACCATATATGATGTGCCTATTTTAATGCAACAGGAAGGATTGGATACCGTAACCTTGAAAAAATTGGCTCTGCCAGACAATGTGGTTCCCGATCTTACAAAATGGAATCAATTTTTGCAATGGCACAAGAATCCAAAAAATGAAGTAACCGTTGGTCTCATTGGAAAGTATGTGGAATTACAGGATTCCTATAAATCCATTTTGGAGTCATTTATCCATGCCGGATCTGTGAACCATGTTAAAGTAAAGGTAAAATCAATTCATTCCGAACATCTTTCCGCCAAGAATATAGAAAAGAAGATGCAAGGTCTGGACGGTATACTAGTAGCCCCAGGTTTTGGAGAAAGGGGAATAGAGGGCAAAATTAAGGCGGTGCAATTTGCCCGTGAAAATAAAATACCATTTTTGGGCATCTGTTTGGGAATGCAGATGGCCGTAATAGAATATTCCAGAAATGTGCTCGGTCTTAAAGAGGCCAATTCTACGGAGATGGATGAAAACACGCCAGATCCAGTGATCAGTATTATGGAGGAGCAGAAAAATATTGTCAACAAGGGAGGTACTATGCGATTGGGAGCTTGGGACTGTCATTTGGAAAAAGGCAGTCTGGTGCAAAAGATCTATCATGGGGCATCCGAAATTTCTGAGCGCCACCGACACCGTTATGAGTTTAACAACAATTATAAAAAGCAATTGGAAGGCGCCGGACTGGTAGCTTCCGGTGTAAACAAGGAAACCGGATTGGTAGAAATAGTAGAGGTTCCTGCCCATCCATGGTTTATTGGGGTTCAATATCACCCGGAATACAAGAGTACGGTAGACAATCCGCACCCATTATTCGTAGGGTTTATTAAAGCTGCTTTAAAGCATCAGAAGGAAGGAAAGCAATAAACTAGTGCCAGTTTGACATATATAGCCTAATTGGGCATATATTTGCAAGCTGATTTAATCCGTTGGGACGTAGATGTTGTTTGTTTCCCTGCCGATAATATTTTAAAATTAAACTTTAGATGGAGGAAAAGAAATTGGATATTAATACCATTATCGGTTTTGTACTGATTTTTGGTATTCTTATTTTTATGTTTTGGCAGAACCAGCCAACACCGGAAGAGCTGGAAGCCCAAAAGGCAAAACAAGAGCAACTGGAGGCTGCTGAAATGCAAAAGGTAAATGCGGCCAAAGAGGAGATTGCCCAACCCAAAACAATCGATCTACAAGATTCAATGGCCGTAGCAGGTTACAAAAGTGCCATAGGTGCCTTTGGTTATACGGCTCCTTCAGAGGGAACAACAGTGTTGGAGAACGACGTTGTTTATTTGGAAATAAGCAACAAGGGAGGCCAGATTATCGAGGCGAAGATGAAAGGGTACGTAACCTATGATTCCATTCCCGTTTATTTAATAAAAGATGGCAATGCCAATTTTGCGCTTAATTTCAGTACTTCGGACAATAGGGTTTTAAATACCAACGACCTGTACTTTGAACCAACACTTTCCAAATCTGGTGAGAATCAGGTGTTGTCCATGAAAGCCAAAGTGGCATCGGATAAGTTTCTGGAATACCGGTACGAAATGAAACCTGATGAATACCTCATTGGTTTTGCAGTACGCTCCCAAGGCTTAAATGGTATCGTAAATAGTTCTAAGCCTATTGATTTGGATTGGAAAATGAAGGCAATCCGTCATTCCAAAAGTATCCAATATGAAAATAGATATACCAGGGTTACCTATAACCACGATGGGGACAAAATAAGTAAATTATCCGAAGGTAGTGAGGATGAGGAAACGGAAGTGGATGTAAAATGGATTTCTTACAGGCAACATTTTTTTAGTTCTATTCTTACCAACGCCAATAAGTTTGAAACGGCTAAACTGAATTCAGTAAATTTAGTGGAGGAAGAAAGTCACACCCAACAATTTACCAAGGAGTTCGCTGCCGAGGTGCCTTTGGAGTTGCAGGGCGGTGAGTTTGCCTATAATTTTAATTGGTACTACGGGCCAACGGATGTAAAGGTTTTGGCGCAGTACAAGGAATTGGGACTGGAAGATTCCATTCCATTCGGTTGGGGTATTTTTGGATGGATAAACAGATATATCTTTACCCCTGTATATACTTTTCTAAGTTCGTTCCTGCCTTACGGTATTGCCATAGTGGTCATGACCATTTTGGTAAGACTTATAATGTCGCCAGCTACTTATAAATCCTACTTGTCCCAAGCCAAAATGAAGGTATTGAAACCTGAGATTACAGAGCTTAATGAGAAGTTCAAGGACAATGCCATGAAAAAGCAACAGGAAACCATGAAATTGTATAATAAGGCCGGGGTAAGCCCTATGAGTGGTTGTGTGCCCGCTTTGTTGCAGATGCCAATCTTCTATGCCCTGTTTATGTTTTTCCCGACTTCCTTTGCGTTGAGACAGAAGCCGTTTTTATGGGCAGATGACCTTTCTTCCTATGATGCAATAGCGCAATTGCCGTTTACCATTCCATTTTATGGGGATCATGTAAGTTTGTTTCCAATTTTGGCCTCTGTTGCCATATTCTTTTATATGATGATGACCACAGGGCAGAATATGCAGACGCAACCCGGAATGCCCAATATGAAATTTATTATGTATTTGTCTCCCTTGATGATGTTGGTTTTCTTTAACAACTATGCAAGTGGACTAAGTTTATACTATTTTGTGTCTAACTTGATTACCATTTTTATTATGCTGGCCATCAAGAATTTTATTTTGGACGAGGACAAGATCCATGCCCAGATACAAGAGAACAAAAAGAAGCCTAAGAAGGAAAATAAGTTTCAAAAAAAGATGCGCGAGATGATGGAGCAGGCTGAGGAACAGAAAAAAATAGGCAAGAAATAAGTCTATATTTTCTTATAACATACGATTAAAGTGCTTGAATTTTTTCAAGCACTTTTTTTTGTACCTAATTGATGTGCTTAAATTATGGGATCAGTGTACTCGGATAATTATATAAATAAAAACCCCGGCCAGCTGGTCGGGGTTTTTAGCATTGATTTGGTTTAGTTTGGTAAGATTTGGGTCTCCAAAGATTGTTCTTTTTTAAACTGTAAAAAACTATTAGTTGTAAAGTGGTCTTTTTAGTATGCTAAAGTGGCTTCTTTTGTTGTATGGTTGTTTTTTTGATTATAATTCTCCTTTTTTAAGGTGGGTGGTACTCTAATTTTAATAACCTGGTTTACTTAAAAAAAGATAGACCTAAGGTCTAATTAATTCCAGTCCTTATAATTTAATGGGTGGCAATCTATCATCGCTTAGTAAACGGATATCCCCTCAATTGTCATTGAACTATATTTTTGAGGGAAGCAAATTCCAATTTTGTATTTTTGCATGGTAATTGTAAGCCTGGAATGGTTTGCAGCGACCAAGGGTAAACAATAAAATATTACAGATGCAAAAGGTGGTAGTCGGACTTTCCGGCGGTGTAGATTCCAGTGTTACGGCATACCTATTAAAGGAGCAAGGGTATGAGGTTATTGGCCTTTTTATGAAGAATTGGCATGACGATTCCGTGACCATTTCCAAGGAATGCCCTTGGTTGGAGGATAGTAATGATGCCCTTATAGTCGCGGAGAAGTTGGGAATACCCTTTCAAACGGTAGATTTAAGTGCCCAGTACAAGGAACGCATTGTAGATTATATGTTCAGGGAATACGAGAAAGGGAGAACACCAAATCCAGATGTGCTGTGCAATAGGGAAATAAAGTTTGATGTGTTTATGAAAATTGCCATGCAGCTTGGAGCTGACTACGTGGCAACTGGACACTATTGTAGAAAGGGTGTTATTAAAAATGAGGACGGAACGGAAACATATCAGTTGCTGGCCGGCGCGGATGGAAACAAGGATCAATCCTATTTTTTATGTCAGCTGTCCCAAGAGCAACTTGCCAAAACCTTATTCCCTATAGGTGAATTACAGAAACCTGAAGTAAGGAAAATTGCTGCGGAAAATGATTTGATCACTGCCGATAAAAAGGATTCCCAAGGGCTTTGCTTTATAGGGAAGGTACGTTTGCCAGAATTTTTGCAACAGAAGCTAAGACCCAAAAAAGGGGTAATCGTGGAAGTGCCGGCGGTATTGGAGCAGTACGCGAGTACAATTCCCCAGTTTAATTCCAAATTGGAAGAATTGGCCTATTACGCTGAAAAGCCACACTATGATCTAACCGACGGAAAGGTGGTAGGGGAGCATCAGGGAGCCCATTATTTTACAAAAGGACAGCGCAAGGGATTGGACGTGGGTGGTACCAAAGAACCCTTGTTCGTAATTGAAACCGATGTTGACCAAAACGTAATCTATACCGGTCAAGGGAAGAGTCACCCCGGACTTTACCGTAGGACTTTATTTGTAAACAATGATGAATTGCATTGGGTACGCACGGATTTGGCTTTGGAAGTGGACCAAACTATGGAGGTTATGGCCAGGATAAGATATCGTCAACCTTTACAAAAGGCAACACTTTATAGGGTGGATGCTGGTTTGTATGTAGATTTTGTTGAAAAACAATCGGCTATAACGGAAGGGCAATTTGTAGCCTGGTATATTGGAGAGGAATTGGTAGGTTCAGGCGTAATCTCCTAATATGGACAGGGTTACCCTTTTTCTAATTATAATAATCTCTTTTTGGGGAAGGGCACAAGAGCATGCATGGGTATATTTTAAAGATAAGGACCAGGTAGAGGAGTCCATTTCAAATCCATCTAGTATTTTATCTGAACGGGCAATACAAAAAAAGAATAGATTTAATATTGTCATAGACGAAAGGGATATTCCGGTCAACGAGGCTTATATAGCCCAATTAAAACTTCAAGCGGGGATTACGGTCAAGGCCAAGTCCAAATGGTTCAATTGTGCTCACGTAATTGGCAGTATATCCAATATTGCGGCTTTAATGGACCTTCAATTTGTAGACCGTATTTTTTATGCCGATAAAAGTATTAATGCCAAATCTACATCGGTATCGGAAAACCAACTCGATAATCATACCTATAAATTTCTGGAACAAGAAGTCGATTTTATATACGGGCAAAGTGATACTCAGGTAAAACAGTTGGGGGTAGATGAATTGCATAAAAATAACTTTACCGGTGAGGGTATTTTAATTGCCGTTTTGGACAGTGGTTTTCCCAATGTGGACCAAATGAGTGCATTTACGCGTCTACGATCTAACAATGATTTATGGGGAGGATATGATTTTGTAGACCGGTCTACAGATATTTATACGACTAGTGGAGATGATCATGGCACTATGGTATTGTCCGATATGGGTGGTTTTGTGGATGCGCAATTTGTAGGAACCGCTCCGGACGCCAGCTATATTCTCTTTAGAACTGAAGATGGGGCAACGGAAACTCCAGTGGAAGAAAGCTATTGGGTGGAGGCCGCTGAGCGGGCAGATAGCCTTGGGGTAGATATTATTAACAGTTCGTTGGGCTATAGTACTTATGATAATCCAAGGTATAATTATTCTCCAGCGGATATGGATGGAAATACAGCTTTTATTTCCAAAGGGGCCAATATAGCAACGGAAAAAGGGATATTGGTTGTGAATTCTACCGGGAATTCCGGTGATAGCTCTTGGGGTATTATTACGGCACCGGCAGATGCCAATGTATTTGGTGTTGGAGCGGTTGATGCCTCTGGCAATTATGTGGCATTTAGTTCCAGGGGGCCAAGCGCCGATGGTAGGATTAAACCAGATGGGATGGCCTTGGGCAAGGGAGCAACGGTAATAAGCCCTGATGGCCGATTGGTGAAAAATAATGGAACCTCCTTTTCTTCGCCCATAATGGCCGGTGCTATCGCTTCCTTTTGGCAGGCGTTCCCGGAAAAAAACAATCTTGAAATTATGGCAATGGTACGGGAATCGTCTTCCCTTTATCAAAATCCAAATTCTGAAATGGGTTATGGTATACCCAATTTTTCAACACCCTTGGCACTTTTGGGGATAGATGTTTTAAATGCTGAAGATGAATGGTACCTATTTCCGAATCCCTCCAAGACCGAATTTCAAGTACAGCTTCCGGAGACCTATGGGAATGCGCATTTAACTTTGTTCGATACCTACGGAAAACGTATCCTGGAAAGGCAATTTAATCAAGGTAACGAGGAAATATCTGTAGAAACTTTAAGTAGGGCCATGTATATTGTACATGTAAATGTTGATGGGGTTCGCAAGGAATTTAAATTGATAAAAAACTAATGGGAAATAGAATTACCGATCTTTTTGGAATTCAATACCCCATAATTCAGGCTGGTATGGTATGGGCCAGTGGATGGCGTTTGGCATCTGCTGTTTCCAATGCCGGCGGATTGGGGATAATAGGAGCTGGGTCCATGTATCCAGAGGTACTTCGGGAACATATAGAGAAATGTAAGTTGGCCACCAATAAGCCTTTTGGGGTCAATGTGCCCATGCTATATCCGGATTTAGAAAAGCTTATGGAGATCATAGTGGAGCTGGATGTGAAAATTGTATTTACCTCTGCAGGAAATCCAAAAACCTGGACTACATATTTAAAGGACAGAGGCATTATTGTAGTGCACGTGGTGAGCAGTGTAAAATTTGCGCTAAAAGCTGAGGAAGCTGGGGTAGATGCCATTGTAGCGGAAGGTTTTGAAGCTGGTGGGCATAATGGTAGGGATGAGACTACCACACTAACATTGATTCCTGCGGTAAAAGAAAAAATAAGCATCCCTTTAATAGCAGCTGGGGGAATAGCAACTGGCAGATCCATGTTGGCCGTTATGGTTTTAGGTGCCGATGGGGTGCAGGTGGGCAGTCGATTTGTCGCGAGCAATGAAGCTTCGTCCCATCCCTTATTTAAGCAAAAAGTAGTAGAGGCCGGTGAAGGTGCCACGCAATTGACTTTAAAAGAGTTGGCTCCGGTACGATTGATCAAAAATAAATTCTATAGTGATATACAAAAAGCCTATGCCGGCTGTGCAACAATAGAGGAACTAAAGTCTCTATTAGGTCGGGCCAGGGCCAAAAAAGGTATGTTCGAAGGCGATATGGAGGAAGGGGAATTGGAAATAGGCCAGGTGGCCGCCATAATACATGAAATAAAACCCGCTGCCCAAATTGTAATGGACATGATGGAGGAGTTTACCATTGCCAAGGCAGAGGTGAAGCATTTGTAGAAGAGATATAGGTTTGGTATAGTGCTACAGCCGAATAAAATAACCCAATTTGGGAAAAAAGATCTTCGAACATATTGGAGGTTTCCTTAAAATGTGCGTTGATATTTATAGGACAGAAGTTTTTAAAGCTATATCTGCATATTTCCAGGCATTATCAAATTCTTGTTTGATCTTTTTTGCCTCCTCTATTTTGCCTTGACCAACAAGGCTTTCATGTAACCCCATTAAAGACCAGCCGTTTTGACGGAGTATTTCCAGGTCTTCCATATATACTTTTTCAGCTTCTTCATATTTTTGAGCCTTTAATAAAACGGCACCTAAAGTCTGCCTTACTGGTATATGCCATGCTGTAGGTTCGCTATAAATTAACTGGTCTTCATAATATACCGCTTGCTTTAGATATTCCAAGGCCTCTGTTGTATTGCCTTCTGCATGGGCTATTTCACCGGAAACAACCCCATGTGCAATTTGGGCTATACTTGAAGATGGATTGGTGTAATTGGCCACAACAGTTTCCAATTCTGGGTCGTTCTTCATTAGCCTAAGGGCTTCCAGTTCTTCCTTGGCCTCTTTGATGTTATTTTTCCTGACAAAGGCAATTCCCCTTGCGTAATGCCAAATAAGTTTAAGGTGTTTATATTGATCTCCTGGATAAGGTATGGTCAGAATTTCATTCCACTTTCCAAAGCGGGTATAAGCCAACAGTGGTGAAGAAGCAAAATCTTGTAAGAATGGCAAAGTTGCCATCTCGCCAATAGGTACTTTTTCCGCTGTTTTTTTTGCGGCGTCAATAGCTAGGTCACTGTTGCCCAAGAGGGTAGAGGCAGACCATAGAAAGTGTAGATTGTGCGGGTAATATCCCAATGGATACATGCCCTGGGAATAACATTGGGAGATATAATCCTCATCTGCCAAAATAGCTGCTTGATTTACCTTTACTGCATCCTCATACCTACCTACCCTTATATAAATATGTGAAGGCATATGTACAATATGGCCTGCTGCGGGCATTAGGGACCCTAGTTTATCCGCACTGGGAACAGCGAGGTCCGGTTTAGGAAGTTCCACCATATGAATATAATAATGATGGGCTCCTGGATGGTCGGGATTCAGGATCATTGCACGCTCCAAGGCAGCTTTTCCCTTTAGTGTATTCGGTGCTGGGTTACCATCATTGTCCCAATAATTCCAAGGCATAGTATTCATAATGGAGGCAGCGTACAAGGTCTGTATATGGGCATCATCTGGAAATGCTTCCACTACTTTTTCCATGGCACTCATATAGGCCATGTTCAATTCTGATATTTCTTTTGTTAAGTCACCACTATATCTATGGGTCAAAGCTTCTATTAAAGCTTTTTCCTTGGGAGAACTGCTTTGGGACAGGTTTTTGGCTCTTAATATTGCTTCATAAGATTTTTTCCTGCGCTCTTCATCTGGCATAGGGTCATTTATATTGGGGCCTAAGGCGTAGGCCTGTCCCCAATAGGACATGGCCGACTTAGGGTCTAGGCGCGATGCTTCCATAAACGAACGGTGAGCTTCGGCATGGTTAAAAGTATAGGTAAGTTTTATGCCCTGATCAAAATAAGCTTGGGCCTTTTGGTCTTTTGTGCTTATGCCGAAATGTAAATTACCTAGGTTCTCGAACAGCGGTGCAATTTGTTGGGTGGTATCCACATTGCTCAAAAGGAATTTGGCAACGGTACATTTCATTGAGTAAAAACTGGCTTCCTGCGTTACCTCCAATACCTTTGGAGAGGTTTGAGGCGTCCAAAAATAGGCTATGGCCAATAAAACTATGGCCAATATGGAAAGACTCAATTTAGTTTTCATGACGTTGAAGTTTTAGATTGATGTTATTAATTCCTTTTTGGATTTCCAAGACATTACAATGGGGCAAACTATGTTTGAAGATAGGTTGCTTTGATATAGAATAGAGACTGTCTAATTGCAATGCCAGGGGGAATTTGTGATCGCTGACTTACAGGGGAGATGGAAAACTAATTTTTCCTATATCTAAAAGTAGTGAATTCCAGGGGGTTATACAAGTGTTAATTGGTTATTGAAGCAAAGCGACCAAAGTTTATATTCCAAAAACTATGATCTGGCCATTAATATGAATTATAGGGTCAAGAATGTTTCATAGGGAAATTTTTTGGCCATATCTTCTTTTAAGCACCAATAATTTTTTGGACAATACTTTGCGCTTTTGCCACTTCATCGGCATGGACATAAATTTCCTGGTTCCCTTGAATGGCAGATCCAAAACCTGCCAACCGTCCAGATTCGGATTCATCCTTTATCACCGGAACTATGCCAATTTCCTTGAGTTGATTTACTATGGTCTGTGCCAAAATAAAACTACTTGAAAATATGCGGGTATAATTTGAATTCATTTTTTAGTGTTTGTATACTGTCGTTAAGATACAAATTTTATATAATCCCCAGTGCAAGAGTATTTGTACAGCAGGCATTAGTATCTTTGTGGCCAATGAAAAGTATATTAATCGGTATTTTTATTTTTATATCTGCTTTGCCATTGAGTGCTCAAATAGAGAAGGATAAGGCCTTGCATTTTGGAGCTGGTGCCATAAGTGGAATTGTAGGTGCTACAATAGCTGATAAAGTTTCCAGAGGAGATCCCTATTGGAGATTTGCCGGGGCGATAACGGCTAGTTTGTTGGCGGGCTTGGCCAAGGAGGCCTATGATGAGAATAAGTACAAGGGTTGGGATAATGGAGATTTGGCAGCAACTGTATTGGGTGGTGTTACTGCAGGGGTTACTATTAATATTTTCTCCAAAAACAGGAGAAAAAGAAAGAATAAGGTGGTGCTAAATTCATTTGAAGAGTAAACAAATATAATCAGGTACATTTCATTACCCCACTTCCAATAATTAAATAAGTCCCCGCGCTTTTATTTCCAAATATTTGTTGATGGTGTTTATGGTCAAGTGCTCTGGTTTTGTTAGTATGGTCTGTATACCGTATTTCCTTAATTCGTTAACGATTAGCTTCTTTTCATAAACAAATTTCTCTGCAATTGTTTTTTCAAATATTTGTTGAATGGTCTCAGCCTTTTCATCGGTAAATTTGATCAATTCAGTGTTTTCAAAGAAAATGACCACTAATAGATGTTGCTTGGCAATTGCCTGTAGGTAGGGAAGTTGTCGCTGTAGGGCATCCAAGGTCTCGAAATTGGTATAGAGCAGTAGTAGGCTCCTGTGGGTAATATTTCTTTTAATATCGGCGTATAATCGGCTGTAATCACTTTCTACGAAATTGGTCTCCAAATTGTAAAGTGTTTCCAAAATAAGGTTCATTTGGGAACTCCGTCTCTCGGCAACTACCCTGTTTTCAATCTTCTTGCTAAAGGCGAACATTCCGGCCTTGTCCTGCTTTTTAAGGGCAATGTGGGAAATAACCAATGTGGCGTTAATGGCATAATCCAATAAGCTGAGTCCGTCAAAGGGCATTTTCATGACCCTGCCCTTATCAATTATGGAATAAATAGGCTGCGACTTTTCATCCTGATACTGATTTACCATCAGCCCATTTTTTTTTGCTGTTGCTTTCCAGTTAATGTTCCGGATGTCATCGCCTAGGACATAGTCCTTGATTTGCTCGAACTCCATGGTATGACCAATGCGGCGAATTTTCTTAAGGCCATATTCGAAGAGTTTATTGGTAAAGGCCATTAGGTCATACTTCCGCAATTGTAGGAAGGAGGGGTACACAGGGACTTGCTGTTCATAACCAAAAGTGTACTTTTTGGATATGAAGCCAATAGGGGAGTGGGCGAAGACGTTTAAATTCCCAAAGGAATATACACCTCTTTCAGTAGGTCTTAGGTAATATTTGAACACCTTTTCCTTTCCTTTCCCAAGAGTAGTGGAAATACCGAAATCGCGCTTTTGAAATTGATGGGGAATTTCATCCAGAATTTTCAAACCGACCGGGAACAAATATGAATTGAATAAGCTTATTTTAATTTCGTTTTCATCCCCATTGGAAAGTTTTTCGGGAACTGAACGTTGGCCTTTTATTCCACCCTTGGAGGCAAATACCAAAATAATATCGACTAAAAAAATTAGGACAAAAACATAGAATAACAATTTTATTGCCCCCAAAATATTAGGCACCATATAGGATATCAGGAAACCTATGACCAAACCAGTCAATACTATAAAGAACCTCTTTTGAAGATAGATGTTTCTTAGGATTTTTTTCATTTCCTTTATGTAACTATAGATATTTTAATGCCGACAGGTTTTGACTGTTATCTTGGAATTTCAATGGTCTCCATAATTTGTTTAATCACTTTATCCGGGGTAAATCCTTCCATTTCCCTTTCTGGTGTCAATATAACTCTGTGCCCTAATATTGGGGTTGCCACTTTTTTAATATCATCAGGTGTTACAAAATCGCGTCCGTTAATGGCTGCCAATGCTTTGGAGGCGTCCATGATAGCTATGGAAGCCCTGGGAGAGGCCCCCAGATATAGGTTGGCATTGTTGCGCGTATTGTGGACGATTCCGGCAATATATTTCATTAAATTGTCCTCTATTATAATTTCCTTGATAGTCTCTTGGTAGCTAGCTATTTGGTCAGCGGTAAGCACCGAAGTTATTAAGCTTTCCAAGTTTTTATTTTTTTGACGATGTTTGCTTTCCAATATCTCTATCTCTTCCTCCAAGGATGGATAGTTCACCTTAATTTTAAAAAGGAATCGGTCCAATTGTGCTTCCGGAAGTCGGTAGGTACCTTCCTGTTCAATAGGATTTTGGGTGGCAAACACCAAAAAGGGTGGCGTCATTTCATAAGCATGTCCATCCATAGTGATTTGACGTTCTGCCATAGCTTCAAACAAGGCTGCCTGCGTCTTGGCGGGTGCACGGTTTATTTCATCTATGAGAATAATATTGGAAAATAAAGGACCTTTTTTAAACTCAAATTCCGAAGTCTTGACGTTAAAAATAGACGTGCCCAATATGTCGCTTGGCATTAGATCCGGTGTAAATTGTATTCTGCTAAAGTCTACATTCATAGTCTTTGCCAAGAGTTTGGCAGTAACGGTTTTGGCTACTCCCGGTACCCCCTCAATTAGGGAATGCCCATTGGCGAGGATAGAAATAATCAGTAATTCTATCATGTCCTGTTGCCCTATGATCACTCTTCCCAATTCCGATTTTATCTGTGCCACCGATGTCTGTAGCTGATCAAGGTCTATTCTGCTTTTAAATTCGAAAGGCTTGTTGTCTTCCTCATGCCGACTTTCTTCCATGTATTATTTTTTGAATTGATTTAATTTTTTGTTCAGATGAATTACATCCTGTTCACTGTGATTTTTTTTGTTTTTAAGAAGCACTATCATATCTAAAAGGTCCTTGACTTCTGATAGAGGTTTGTCCGATCTGGCCGAAAGTACTGTCGCGGTTTTCTCGTTGATCGTTTCGGTGTTAAGGTGGTAATTACTTCTAAGATGCTCTAGAAAAAAGTTAATTTTTTTAAAGATCAAATCTGTATAGTCCCTGTGCTCATAGTAAAGCCCTCCTACAGTTTTGGCAAATTCAATGGATGAATTCTCCAAAGGTTTAATTACCGGAATGATGCGTTGCTCCCTTTTGGCCTTGAATATTACAAAAATCAATAGCCCGACCATACCCAAGTAATAGGCCCACCTTAGGGACACTTGATTAAGTATAAAGCGCATAGGGGAATCTATGACTACCCGTCCTGATTTTTTATAATTATCCCAATATACATCCAAATCCTTTAGATAGGAAAAGGCATTTGCCACATAGTCCTTATTGCCCTTTAGCATGTAGTAGTTGGTAAACGCCTGTGGGGTAGAATTCAGGTAAAAATGGCCCTTGCCGAATCTTACCTTCACAAAATTGGTGCCCTTGGTCCGTTCATTGGATCCAGAAGATAAAGTTCCTTGTTCCGATTTAAAGGTAATATACCCTAAAACAGTTGTGTTTAAAGTATCCACGGAAGTAAAATGCGTATTGTAAACTCCACGCTTCAAGGGATAATTTTGTTTGGAAAATGAATTGTTGGTAAGATAGGTCAGAACGGTATCCTCTTGTATGGAGTATTGGGTTTCTACTTCAATGTTCAAGGTGTCCGCAAGGTAGGTCCCAAAGTTGGAGGCAGCAATAAAGGTATCGTTGCCGTCGTGCACATATTGAAGTAATTTATGGGTCTCTTGTTTGTCCAGGTCCAGAAAATCATTGATCAATAAATAGTTGGAGGCGATGATGGAATCCCTTTCCGCAAGGATATTGTACAAACTTTCACTGGTAGTATGTATTTTTTGTTCTGGGAATAGATTGGGAAGTTCATTGAACAATACATAGCACCCAAAAGGTATTTTGTCCGAGGAAGTATAGGATGGCCTCCAGTTCAAGGGCTTGGGACGTACAATTTCGGTTACTACAATACCAATAAGTACCGCAAGGAACAACCCAAGGATTATTTTGGAACGCTTATCCATGGGCACTTATATTGTTTAGGTTGGTAAATGTCATCTGGGCGGCCCGGTATTTTTGATCGTCTATTTCCTGTTCTCCGTACCAAATATGATCGTATAGATAGGAAACATCTTTAAAGAGTAGCCTTATTTTAGGGGCTTCTATTTCTTTTTCGTAGTCCTGGTTGGTTTTTTCATAATGCCATTCAATGACCTGCTGTTGGGATAGTGTTTTTAATACTTTTAGGTATTGATAGCGAATGGCCAATCGGTAATTCTTTTGCTGCACGGCATCAGTTATCATAACATCCAGGTCCAGGCTTTCTATGTGTTCCTCTGCCAAGTTTAAATTTATGATTGCCGCCTCCTTTTTTCTAAATATGGCTGAGGCATTTTCTCCGGTCAGGAATTTTATAAGCAAGTATATGGCCAAAGCTCCCATTAGCCCATAAATTAGGTATTCCAATAATTTGGTAATTCCCGGAGGGATGTCAATACCAAAGACATCCCTGAGCCCGTTCATAACCCAGTTGAGAAAACGGGCAAGTAAATTTTGTGAATCCCCGTCCTTGATGTTGTAGTTAAACTCTTTTCCTTGATATTTTTGGATAAGATTTTCATCCAATGTTCGCAATACCAATTTACTGTTGGTATCTTGGGTTAAGGGTACCGAATCTTTTTCCCCTTGGGCCAACCCGGAGAATAGGATGAAAAAACAATAAATGGCGGCAGCTAATCTTATCACTGGTCTTGAAGTCCTATTTGGTCTATTTTGCTTCTTGAATTTAAATTATATGTTTTTTCGTGCAGGGAAAAGTATAATAGTCCATTTACGAACTGTGATAAACATTGTGAATAAACCGCAATTATCAAGAATAGGCAGGTGCCCAAAGTGTAAATGATGGTGGGTACCACGGAAGCTCCTAGATCAACATCGTTTTGAACTACGTGAAAAGTGTAGATACCTATAAGAATCCCGGGAATCATAATGACCACCATGAACAAAAGACCAATTAAGAACCCTAGGATAAAATTAACCCCCACGGACCTCCAAAAATTTTTGGTCACCAAGTTCCAACCTTCCCCAAGGGCATCGGTAACACCTCTTTTTTCTTTCAGCATAACAAAAAACGATACTCCAACCCAAGCCATTACGAAGTATTGAATTACATATTGTGCAAGCATTCCCACTAGCGGAATAAAGGTCAAGATTATGGCTGCAATCATAAGGCCAAAAAAGAGCAACATCAATATCAATATGAAAATAACAATGCTTCCCAAATTATTTTTTACTTCTTCCCAAACGTCGGTTTTATCAAAATTCTGTCCTTTTCGTTCTTCGTATTTTATCATATAAGAAGTGCTGAGACTATAATTTAACACAGCCACCATTAGAAAAATTACAAAGAACAAAATACCTCCAAAGATAAAGTACATAATATAGGCTTCGCTACCGGAACCTACTACGTCCAAGACTGTGTTTTGGTTATTGGTGATTAGGCCTATTACCCCGGACACCAGTAAATAGCTAACGACCAACAGTCCTATTAGGAAAATACCATTGTAGCTTAGAAAAACATTGGTAAATTTTTTAAGGTTTTGTTTAAAGAATTCGAAGTAAACATTGATGATATCCCCAAAGTCCCTATTAACTCTTAGTTCAATAAATTTTTCCTGGTTTTTGACTTGCATAAGATTGGTTTAACAAAATTGGATAAATGATATAATAAAAAATGATTAGGAGTAAAGACCCGCCTATAATTAAAAACGCCAACCAAGAGGGCATATTGGAATAGCGGGTTATAAACCCTTCTATAAATCCGGCAATAATAAAAAAGGGAATGGTGCTTACCACTACCTTTAATCCGTCCTTGGCTCCCTTCATAAAAGAAACCCTTCTGGAATAGGTTTTGGGAAATAGGATGCTATTCCCCATGATCAATCCGGCACAACCGGCTATAATGATTACCGAAATTTCTATGGTTCCGTGTAGCCAAATCTGTTTGTTTGCCTGATAAAAGACATCTTGAGTGTAAAAAAAAGTGATGAACGCCCCTAGCATTACACCATTGCTAAACAGAATATAGGCGGTGCCAATACTGGTAATTACGCCAAAAGAAAAGGCCATAAAGGCTACTTTAATATTGTTTATGGTAATCCCTAAAAAAGTACCAATTTCACTGCCCCCTTTATATATGGCCGTAGGGTCTCCGCTGGCAATATTGTTCAGGGTCTCATTAACATAGGCATCACCTAGGATCAATCTTACAAAGGTATCATCGTTCATAACGGAAATACTGCCTATAGCGCTGGCAATCATAAATATTAGGAAGGCGATACCCAAGGTTTTATGATATTGTCTAAAGAAAAGTGGGAATTCTGTTTTCCAAAAATCCACTATTCTGTTCCGGCTCTCCTTTTTGTTTTTATATATTTTTTGATGTGCCTGGGATGCCAAGGAGTTTAAGTACAATAATGTCTTGCTTTCAGCGTAATAAGTCTGTGCGTAGGCAAGGTCGTTGGTCAATTGAATGTAACCATTGGCAAGTTCGTCCGGGCTAATGTGGGCATTATAGTTGATAGCCTTTTCAAATGCTATCCATTTTTCTTTATTTTGCTTCACAAAAGCTGCCTCACGCATACTGGGATAATCCTTTAAAAAATAAAAATAGTACTAATATGTCCAAACTTCAAATCAATACAACGCAAAATGTAAACCTGGATTATAAAATTGTTGGTATTGGAGAAAGGATCGTAGCTTTTTTAATCGATGGATTTATACTATATCTCTACGCCATACTGGTGCAGTTGATAGGAAGGGCCATAGGTTATGTGTATGATGATAGTTGGACACAAATAGGGTTGGTAAGCCTTATTTTTCTTCCGGCCATGTTTTATAGCTTAATATTGCACTCACTTTTCAATGGTCAAACGGTGGGGAAAATGCTAATGAAAATAAGAGTGGTAAGATTGGATGGCTCCCCTGTACATTGGTCCAATTTATTGGTTAGGTGGATGCTGCGTGTTGTGGATATTTGGCTTTTCTTCGGGTCCGTAGGATTGTTGACCATTTTATTTACCGATAAAAAACAAAGATTGGGGGACGCCGCCGCCGGTACCGTAGTCATTAGTACAAAAAAATCAGTGAAAATTTCACATACCATTTTGGAAGAGGTAGAAGAAACCTATGCCCCTAAGTTTACCAATGTAACCCTTTTAACAGATAAAGATGTTCGCCTAATAAAGGAAACCTACCATATTGCCAGAAAAAGCCATGACTATAAGACCATGAAGGCCTTGAGGGATAAAGTGGAAAGTGTTTTAAATTCCAATTCGGACTTATATGACGTGCAATATATAGATGCCGTATTAAAAGATTATAATTTTTATACCCAAAAATCATAGCCCATGCTCTATTTTGTAATTGATATATTAGGAATAATTTCCTTTGCCATTTCTGGAGTTTTGGTAGCTATTGACAAAAAATTAGATCTTTTTGGGGTCTTTATCATAGCCTTTGTAACGGCGACCGGGGGTGGTACTTTAAGGGATTTGCTAATTGGCAATACTCCAGTATTGTGGATGCAGGAGCCCACCTATGTTTATGTGATTGCCGGAACCGTTGTTTTTGCCATAATTTTCAGGAATCAATTGAAATATGTACGCAGGTCACTGTTTCTTTTTGATACTATTGGTATAGGCCTGTACACTATGGTTGGCATTTCTCATGGGTTACAATCGGGCTTGCCACCGGTAATGTGCATAGCCCTTGGTACCATAACGGCTTGTTTTGGAGGGGTAATACGCGATATATTATGTAATGAAATACCTGTAATATTTAGAAAGGAAATTTATGCCACGGCCTGTATAATGGGTGGTGTTAGCTTTTTCCTCATTCGCAAATTGCCCTATGATGATGCATATGCCTATGTAGCTACCATATTGATCGTCATTGGGATCCGATTACTGGCCGTTAGATTCAAAATATCCCTTCCAAGTATCTACCGTAGTGTCAAGGAAGGGTAGTGGTTTTTATGGATAGGTTGCAAGTAGAGGGTAGGAATAGGACTGTTTGCTTTCTATCTATTTCGAATTATTTACCCCTATTAAAAAGCTTCCGCTTTTAGAATATAGATATTTTGGGAAGGCCAATCGCCGTTGTCCACAGGTTGGCTGTTTATTTTGTCTACCACATCCATACCGTCTATTACCCTTCCAAATGGGGTATATCCACCGTCCAAGTGATAGGAGCCCGGTTTGGTAACCACGATAAAGAATTCGTAAGGAGATGCCAATTTATGGGGATTGTTGATTTCACTGCTTGGCATGGATACAACTCCCCTATGGTGCTTGTGCCCTTTTCTTGTATCCGGAGGTAAAAGATATCGTCCTATTTTTGACCTTTTTTCCGCCGTTTCCACATTGTCGGCATTTCCTCCCTGTATTATAAAGTTTTTAACCACTCTATGGAAATAGGTGTTGTTAAAATACCCCATTTTGGCAAGGTAGATAAAGTTGGCTTTATGGTATGGGACATTGTTGAACAACTCAATAGTAATTTCCCCTAAACTAGTGGTAAGTTTTACCTTGTTCTCCTTTAAGGTTTTGCTGTAATTAAAGAAAAACTCAATGGCATTATCCTCCGTTAGCTCAAAGGCCTCTTCTTCTTTTTCATCTTCTTTTGCAGGCACCTCGGGAACAATGCTATCTTTTTTAATATTGTTTTGGGGAAGCTTGTTTTCTTTGGTAGTCGGCTGATCTTTGCAGCTCCCTAAAAGGAACATAAACAATATTGCAAATAGTGAAATCTCTTTAAGTGTCATGTAATTTGTGTTATTTTTTAAATGAGTGTTAAATGATTAATATCGCCCAAGGGTTGGTTGTTTTTTAATTAATTTGCTGAAAAATTACAAAAATAGAATTTGTGCATTTTGACGATTTTTCCAACAGAGTATCAAAAATAGAAAATCTAGAACTTCCTGGGAGTGCTTCACATTATAAAATGGCCCCAATGTACAGGATAAAAGAGTTGGAGTCCGGTAAAATCGTAAAGAAAAATCCTAGGCAGGCTGCAGTAATGGCACTCTTTTACCCTAATATGGATTACCAGACCAACCTTCTTCTAATATTACGAAATACCTATAAGGGCATACATAGCAATCAGATAGCATTGCCCGGTGGCAAGGTAGAAAAGTTGGACCTAAACTTGTTGGACACCGCCCTGCGCGAAACTCAGGAAGAAGTGGGGGCAATTCGGGAACAGATTACTGTAATCCGTTCCATGAGTGAAATCTATATTCCTCCAAGCAATTTTGAGGTTACGCCATACCTCGGGCTGTATAAAAAGGAGAAGCCGTTTTTAAGGCAGGTAGATGAGGTGGCAGCCATTGTTGAGGTTCCTTTGCATGATTTTATGGATGACAAGAAAATATTTCATCAAATTTTGAATACTTCATATGCCCAGAATGTAGAGGTACCAGCCTTTAAATTAAATGGTTATACGGTGTGGGGTGCAACAGCCATGATGTTAAGTGAAATTAAGGAATTGTTCAAACAAGTGTTATAAGTTACTTATTTTGTAATTTTGAACGTTAACAAAAAAAATATGGGCCTGTTTAAGAAAAATCCGTTTGGACATAATTTGTTTTTGAAGAAGTGGCTTATACGCATTCTGGCCGTTATCACCCACAAAAGATATAGGGGATTTAATACCATTGAAATTGAGGGGTCGGATATTATTAGAAAACTACCTCCGCAAAATGTTCTTTTCGTAAGCAACCATCAGACATATTTTGCCGATGTGGTAGCAATGTTCCATGTATTCAACGCCAGTTTAAGCGGAAGGGAAGACTCTATAAAAAATTTGGGGTACATATGGCAGCCCAAGTTGAATATGTATTATGTGGCGGCGGCAGAAACCATGAAAAAGAGTCTATTGACCAAGATTTTGGCCTATGCCGGTTCTATAAGTGTAGAACGAACTTGGCGGTCCGAAGGTAAGGATGTTAACCGGAAGGTTAAATTTAGCGATATATCCAATATTGGTACGGCCCTTAATGACGGTTGGGTAATTACCTTTCCACAGGGTACTACAACACCGTGGAAACCTTTGAGAAAAGGGACATCACATATTATTAAAAAATACAAACCTATTGTGGTTCCTGTTGTTATAGATGGTTTTAGAAGATCATTCGATAAAAAAGGACTGCGCATTAAAAAGAAAGGAATTCTTCAGTCTATGGTAATCAAGGAACCATTGGATATTGATTACGAGAATGAATCTTTCGATTCCATCATTGAAAAATTGGAATATGCCATAGAGCAACATCCTTCCTTTTTAAAGGTTATTCCCAAAAGTGAGTTAATGGCTTACGAAGAGGAAAATAAAAAACGGAAATTCAGGGTTTAAATATCCATTTCCTTTAGTTCCTTGTAGTTCTTCTTAAGTTTCTTTAGGAGGATTCCGTAAAGTAAAAAATAAATGCATCCCATTACCAGGGTAACAACTATCCCGAGAACAACCACTGTAGATATCAAAATGGTCTTTAATTTTTCAGGGCTAATATTTTCTGGATAATAGTTATATCCCATCGCGGCCATAGGGTCTTCGTTCAAGTATATTCCTACGGCCATGACAATAAAGGACATGAGTATCAGGGACAAACAAAAAATAACATAGTATTTAACGGTCTTTCTGGTCTTTAAAATATTGGATAGAAGTTTTTTGGCATTGTCCAAAGTTGATATTTCCCTATATCTTCTATAAAATTGAAAGATAAAATACAGTACCACGGTATATTGAACCACGTTGGAAATCAATAAAAAATTCCCCAGGCCCAGATCTTTCCAAACCGCCAAATTTTTAGACATAGAAGGAAGAAAGTACAATAAGTGGGGCACTAAAAATTCAATAATGCTTATTAAGAAAATCCATTTAACGATGGAAGACGATTTCTTCCATATCATTTTATAAATCTCATCAAAGGACAGTTGAGGCAATTGCTTGTCTTTCTTTTGCCAATCCCTTTTTAATAATTCCAGTTCATCCATCATATGGCTAGGGATTTAAAATGGTTTTTAACTTGTTTTTTATTCGGTTCATTTTCACTCTGGCATTTACCTCGGTAATACCCAAGGTTTCCGCTATTTCTCTATAGTCCTTGTCTTCCAGGTAAAGAAAGACCAAGGCCTTGTCTACATCCCCTAATTGCCTTACCGCATTGTACATCAGTTTAAGTTGTTGTTCCTCGGTAGGGTCGTATTCGTCCGCTGTTATTTTAAACATGACCGACTCATAGTCTTGGGTCGGTATACTTTTTTTTGATTTTCTATATAAGGTTATGGCCGTATTCAGGGCAACACGATACATCCAGGTACTAAATTTGGATTCTCCCCTAAACTTGGGATAGGCCTTCCATAATTGAATCGTTATTTCCTGAAATAAATCATTATGAGAGTCCCTGTCATTGGTATACAATGTACAGACCTTATGCACAATATTCTGATTGCACTCTAATTCCGTAACAAATTGATGTTCCAAATCTTTGGTCACTCGGTTCTAGTAGTTAGTTGATGATTAGTAGTAGAAAATATATTTTTGTTACAACCAATATATTTTTTTTAAAAGGGTTAATTGAAAATTAATAAGGATTTACTTCATTGGACAATATATTTCATCTATCCGAATGGTATAATCGTTGGTTAAAGTGGTGTGCTGTTCTATTTTTGGGGAATCTAAATATACTTAAATCCAATATTCTTCTTCTTGATTAGTTTGCGAATGTTTAAATTTACCCATATTTACATATATGAATATTCCTAAGACTAGTTTTCCAAGAATTGTTATTGTAGGTGGTGGTTTTGCAGGCATTTCCATTGCCAAAGGGTTAAAAAACAAAGAGGTGCAGGTTGTACTTCTGGATAAACATAATTATCATACTTTTCAACCCCTGCTTTATCAAGTATCTACTGGGGGGTTGGAGCCAGATTCCATTGCTTATCCTATAAGAAAAGTTTTAAAGGGCTATACCAACTTTTTCTTTAGGCTGGCCAATGTTGAGGAAATAAGAACCGAGGAGAATACTATTGTAACCAATATAGGTGCTTTGGAATATGATTATTTGGTGATTGCCACTGGTTCTGAAACAAATTATTACGGGAATAGGGAGATTGAAATAAATAGTATGGCCATGAAAACCATACCCCAATCATTAAACCTTAGAAGTTTAATACTGGAAAACTTTGAGCAGGCACTTCTTACCGATCAATATCATGAAAGGGATGCACTAATGAATTTTGTTATTGTGGGGGCGGGACCTACCGGAGTGGAATTGGCCGGTGCCTTGGCGGAAATAAAAAAAGGGATTTTGCCCAAGGACTATCCGGATTTGGATACCAGGCGGGTACAAATTCACCTTATTCAATCCGGAGATCGTATTCTTAAGGAAATGAGTGAAAAAGCTTCCCGAAAGGCGGAGGATTTTTTGGACGGACTTGGTGTTCAGATTTGGAAAAATACAAGGGTAACGGGCTATGACGGCAAAACGGTTACCACAGATACAGATGTTAACTTTGAAACAGCGACCTTAGTATGGGCAGCTGGTGTAAAAGGGGTTGAGATTAAAGGTTTGAATGCCAAGGATCTATTGGTGGGAGGAAGTAGAATTCCGGTGGATGAATTCAATAAGGTGAAAGGACATAATAATATTTTTGCTGTAGGGGATGTGGCCTGTATGCAGACGGAGGCTACGCCCAAAGGGCACCCTATGATGGCCCAGCCCGCAATGCAGCAAGGAAGGAACCTGGGAGAGAACTTAGTGCGATTATTGGAAAACAAGCCCTTAGAGCCCTTCGTTTACAAGGATAAGGGCAGTATGGCTACCATTGGAAGGAACAAGGCAGTAGTGGATATGAAGAATATTAGATTCCAAGGCGTTTTTGCATGGTTTGTTTGGATGTTCGTACACCTTTTCTTTCTCATAGGTTTCAGGAATAGAATGGTGGTCTTCGTGAACTGGGTATACAACTACGTTCGGTTCGATAGGGAGGCCCGATTGATCATTAGACCCTTCAATAGAAATTATAGCGCTTTTAAGGATTAGGAGTAATTAACCAATAAGTTTTATTGTCTAATCGGTTATTCCGCTTTTTCTTGGATGGTATTTATTCATTACTTCGGCCAAATGTGAACGATCTACATGCATATAAACTTCCGTAGTGGTTATGCTCTCATGGCCGAGCATTTGTTGAATGGCCCTCAAATCTGCCCCATTCTGCAACAAGTGGGTAGCGAAAGAATGCCGAAAGGTGTGGGGGCTTATAGTTTTTTGTAGCCCTATTTCCTGTGCAAGTTGTTTTATAATGGTAAAGATCATGGCACGGGTCAATTTGTTCCCTCGACGGTTTAAAAATAAGATATCTTCAGCACCTTTTTTAATGGCCATGTGTACACGAATTTCCTTCCTATATATGTTTATATATTTTTTGTTGATTTCACTAATGGGAACAAAACGTTGCTTGTCACCTTTTCCGGTAACCTTGATAAAATCCTCTTCAAAATAAAGGTCCGATAGTTTTAAGTCCAACAACTCTGAAACCCTTAGCCCACAGCCATAAAGTGTTTCCAAAATGGCCCTATTGCGCTCTCCTTCCGGTTTGGAAAGGTCTATGGCCCCAATTAGCGCATTAATCTCCTCCTCGGAAAGGGTATCGGGGAGTTTACGGCCAACTTTGGGGGATTCTATCAACTCCATTGGGTTGTCTTGGCGATAATCTTCGAAAACCAAGTAATTAAAAAAGCTTTTTAATCCCGATATTATCCTTGCCTGGGATCTTGGGTTTACATTTTTTGCCAGTTCGTAAATGAATTGTTGAATGGTTTTTTTATCAATATTTAAAGGGTTTTCTACGATTTCATGGGATTCAAGAAATAAAATTAATTTTTCAACATCCAAAACATAGTTACTTATGGAATTCTTTGATAGACCACGTTCCAAATTTAGGTAATGTTGAAAATCCTGAAGGGCTTGATTCCATTTCATAGGCTAAATATAAAGCACTTTTTTGGGTTCGAATAGTATTCATATACATTAACTGTTCCGTGGTATCCAATATTCTTCTTTTCACAACTTTCATTTTATTGAAGGGATATACTCAACTAAGTTTGGCGGCATATTAATTAATAATAATATAATCCAATTATGAAAAAAGTTTTATTAGTAGCAATGTTTGCTGTAGGTGCAGTGTTTCAGGCAAAGGCCCAGGACGGAACCCCAACTGCCAAAGGAAAATATCTTATTGAGGCCAATACCGGTTTCGGTGGAGGAGGTTTAGGTGTTGGACATACCGCAAATACAAGTTTCGGTTTGGTTTCTATTGACGGCACCACTATTTGGTCTATCGGTGCTGAGGGAGGTTACTTTGTTGCGGATGATCTGGCTGTGAAGGTTGGATTAGGTTATACCGACACAGATGGAAGCAATTCTTTTTCTTATAAGTTGGGAGCCAAGTATTATATAAATAGTTCCATTCCTGTTCAACTGGACTTTACGGGCGCGAGTATAAAAGATTTGGATGAAAATCCTTTATGGCTTGGTATTCAAGGTGGTTATGCCGTTTTCTTAAATGATTTTGTTAGTGTAGAGCCAGGTTTGCGATATAATTTAAGTTTAAATAAAGATTTTACGGAGGAAGGGATCTTGGAATTTAGAATAGGGTTCGCCTTACATTTCTAGTTTGAACTTCAGTAAATTTGACTCTTTAAGTAAAGTATTTAAAAGTGGAATCAAGAATTTGCTTCCACTTTTTTTATGAATTACAATTTCTTACATTTATCCCATGAAGATTATCATTGTCAACGGACCAAACCTTAACCTTTTGGGCAAACGCGAGCCCGAGGTTTACGGAAAAACCACTTTTGAGGAGTATTTTGCCACTTTGCAATTCAAGTTCAAGGAGGTGCAATTGGAATATTATCAGTCCAATATAGAGGGTGAAATCATTAATAAATTACACGAATGCGGTTTTGAAGGATATGAAGGTATTATCCTGAATGCCGGTGCATATACCCATACGTCCATAGGTATTGGCGATGCTATAAAAGGAATTACCACTCCGGTGGTAGAGGTGCATATTAGCAATACTTTTGGGAGGGAGGAGTTTAGACATACCTCCTATATTTCCCCAGCGGCCAAAGGGGTTATTTTAGGCTTTGGGTTAAAAAGTTACGACCTGGCCATTCAAAGCTTTTTGAATAAAGTCTAAGGTTGTAGACCGGGTGAAGAAAATAATAGCCATTTAAGTTGATTACAGTAATTGTACAGTATCAGGGACGTACGGTTATGCCTACTGAAAACTGCTTACTGAATACTGTCAACTACCTACTGCCCACTATTTACGGCCATTTGTGGCTTTAGATACTTCTTGTCAACATAAAAAGTGCCAAAAGGAACAAGGGAAGCAATAAATAGGATGGCAAACATCTTTAGGTCCCACTTTTTTTCTATGCAGACCACGATTGCCAGGACCACATAGGCCATAAAAAGGAATCCATGGGCATACCCAATATAGATGTTGGGTTCTGGTATTTGGGCCATGTATTTTAAAGGCATTCCAATACCAAAAAGCAGTAAATAGGAAATACCTTCGAGAATTGCAGTCAAGCTAAATATCTTCAACATATCTTTTTCGGTAATGTTCTTGATCTAATTATTTTTTAGCCCCGTCAGGCTTTGGGTCTAACGGGGCTAAATTGTTAAAGGACTATGCCTTTAGTATAAATTTATATATGTATTACTTCCCCGTACGCATGTGCAACAGCTTCCATTACCGCTTCGCTCATGGTAGGGTGTGGATGCACAGCTTTTAGGATCTCATGGCCTGTAGTCTCCAATTTACGGGCCACTACAGCTTCGGCAATCATGTCCGTAACTCCTGCGCCGATCATGTGGCATCCTAACCATTCGCCGTATTTGGCATCGAAAATTACTTTCACAAAACCGTCTTTGTTACCGGAAGCACTGGCTTTTCCACTAGCTGAAAATGGGAATTTACCAACTTTTATTTCATATCCCTTTTCAATAGCCTGTTTTTCGGTAAGTCCAACCGATGCTATTTCGGGAGAGCAGTAGGTACATCCTGGGATATTACCATAATCCAAGGGCTCCACATGCATATCCGCAATTTTCTCCACACAAAGTATTCCTTCTGCCGAGGCAACATGGGCCAAGGCCTGTCCTGGAGTTACATCACCAATGGCGAAGTATCCAGGAATATTGGTCTGGTAATAATCGTTTACCAAAATTTTATCCCTATCCGTTGCAATTCCAACATTTTCCAAACCAATATTTTCGATATTGGTCTTGATACCCACGGCAGACAATACAATATCGGCCTCTAGGATTTCTTCCCCTTTACTGGTTTTTACGGTTGCTTTCACCCCAGTTCCAGAAGTGTCTACCTTGGTTACCTCGGAGGAGGTCATAATTTTTATTCCGGTCTTTTTAAGGCTACGTTCCAATTGTTTGGAAATTTCTTCGTCCTCTACCGGTACTACATTTGGTAAAAACTCCACTACGGTTACCTCTGTACCCATTGCATTGTAGAAATAGGCAAATTCGATACCTATGGCTCCACTGCCCACTACAAGCATTTTCTTTGGCTGTTTGTCCAAGGACATAGCCTCACGGTAGCCTATAATTTTTTTGCCGTCCTGTGGTAAACTAGGTAGTTCCCTACTACGTGCACCTGTAGCAATAATAATGTTATTGGCCGAATACTCGGTCTCTTTACCGTCATCCGACTTTACACTTACCTTTTTGCCTGGTTTTAAGGTTCCATAACCTTGAATGACTTCAATCTTATTTTTTTTCATCAAAAATTGAACGCCTTTACTCATACCTTCCGCAACGTTCCTACTTCTTTTGACCACCGCATTAAAGTCTTTGTCCACACCTTCGGCCTTTAGTCCGTAATCGGCAGCATGAAGCAAATATTCGAAAACCTGAGCGGATTTCAATAATGCTTTGGTAGGGATACATCCCCAATTTAAACAGACGCCACCAAGATTTTCCTTTTCTATAATGGCAGTCTTAAATCCCAATTGAGAGGCTCTGATTGCGGCTACATAACCTCCAGGACCACTACCTAATACAATAATATCGAAATTGCTCATTTATATTTTTTTTGATAAATAAATTATGAAGTCGCAAAGTTACAAAACCATACTGAATCCACACAGAGGCCATTTTAAATTAATTGGAATAAATAAGGCTGGCCCGTATGTATGTACTGGCCAGCCTAAAGAATTGTTTAGTTTATGGAATTGTGGATGGACCTTATTTTTCCGGTACAAAGTTCAAGGCCGCCCCGTTTATGCAATGTCTCTCGCCAGTAGTTTTTTTAGGTCCATCGTTAAAAACATGACCTAAGTGGCCACCGCAGGTTGCACAGTGTTCTTCTTTTCTGGCATATCCTAAATCGTAATCCACATCAAAGGCAACATTTCCTTTTATCTCCCTGTCAAAACTAGGCCATCCCGTTCCGGAATCGAACTTGTGGTCGCTTTTGAAAAGCTCGGTTCCACAGGCGGCACAGGTATAAACACCTTTTTGTTTGTTATGCAGTAATTCGCTTGACCCAGGGTTTTCGGTACCTGCCTTTCGCAGCACATAAAACTGCATGTCCGTTAATTGTTTACGCCACTCGGCTTCTGTTTTGGTGACTTTAAATTGCTCCTTTTTTTTAGAATCTATTTTGGATACTTCCTTTTCCTGAGAGGTTCCCTTGCATCCAATAAACATTACACAAAGTGCGAATATTATTTTTTTCATAGCGTATTTTATTTTTTTTTGTGCTTCCTAACATTTAGACGAAATGAGGGTAGCTTCCTTTCATTCCTTGATCTGCGTCAATTCTTGATTTTCGGTTTTAATGTATAAAAATAGCCCTTATTTCTTGAAGGAAATAAGGGCCATTAAAATTTTAGAGCTAATTTTAGTCCAATGTAAATCGCTTAACGTCTTTGTTTTCAACTCCTATAGTTCTCATTACGGCATTAATATTGGATTTATCCAATTTTGATTCAGCATATTGGCTTGGTAGGATAACAATTCTGAACAATTGATTGTCCGTAAATCCGGTATCTAAATTGGAAAGGTCAAAATTTCCGTCAATAAAAAGCTCAACGTCTATAAATGTATGGGTATTGGAATATTGTATGGTTCCTTGAGGTACAAAGAAATTTTGCGGTATCAGGCTCCATGCGTCGGCTGTTGTATTGTCTTGATAATCAATGGAACCATCAAATCGGTATACCAAAACTGCATCAGATTCGTAAACAGGGAAACTTGTAAAATCAGAAAATGTAATAACGTAGGAATAGATGTCTCCTGCAGCATTATAACTGAAGTCAATATTGTCTACTTCAAATACTTGTCCTTGAATGCCATCCTCTCCGTCCTGTCCGTCCGCTCCATCAAAACCATCATAGCCTGGAGGTCCTGCAGGTCCTTCACAGGAGATAAAAAATAAAGCAATAAATGCGCCGAGTACTAGGGTAACTTTTTTCATAATAATTATTTTAGGGATTAATCAATATCTATAAAATGTTATTGTATTTTTATTGTAGTTTCAAAAAGCGTTCCATTTTTTATATCTATACTTGCAAAGTTAGGTTTTAGAGAAAACATTTTGTTCTTATATTCAAGTTACAGAACAAAGTTGTCTTAACTGTGCACTAAATAACGTAATCATGACCAAAGTAGTATCCCATAGTTTATTTACAGATTTTGACATTGATCTATTTAAGGCGGGCAAACATTTCAAATTATATGAAAAGTTGGGATCCCACCTTATTGAAGTCAACGGGGTAAAAGGCACTTATTTTGCCGTTTGGGCGCCTTCTGCGCGTTCCGTTTCTGTGGTGGGCGATTTTAATAGTTGGTACGAAGCAGACCATCAACTGTATGTTCGCTGGGACGGTAGCGGTATCTGGGAGGGGTTCGTTCCCGATTTGGGAAAGGGTACTTTGTACAAATATATTGTTCATTCTACCAATCACGGAGTGGTAACCGAAAAGGCAGACCCCTTTGCCCGAAGCTGTGAACACCCACCTATGACGGCATCTATAGTTTGGGAAGATAAACACCAATGGGGAGACAATACCTGGATGAAGTCCAGAAAGGAAAAAAATGCCCTGGATAAACCATTCGCTGTTTATGAAGTGCATTTGGGATCTTGGAAGCGAAAATCCAATAATGATTATTTGACCTATTCGGAATTGGCCGAAGATTTGGTGAAATATGTTAAGGAGATGAATTTTACCCATGTGGAGTTTATGCCCATTATGGAGTATCCATATGATCCATCATGGGGATATCAATTAACGGGTTATTTTGCCCCTACCTCGAGATTCGGAAAACCTGAAGGGTTTAAATTGTTGGTAGATGCATTGCACCAAAATGGAATTGGGGTTATCTTGGATTGGGTACCATCGCATTTTCCGGAAGATGCCCACGGTTTGGGATTTTTTGACGGCTCCCATCTTTATGAGCATCCCGATAGTAGAAGAGGCTATCACCCGGATTGGAAGAGCTTGATATTTAATTACGGTAGAAATGAGGTAAGGGCATTTTTGATCAGTAATGCCATGTTTTGGTTAGATCAATTCCATGCCGATGCACTGCGTGTAGACGCGGTGGCATCTATGCTATATTTGGATTATTCCAGGGATGAGGGTCAGTGGGAACCCAATATATATGGTAATAATGAGAATTTGGAGGCAATTTCATTTATAAGGGAACTTAATGAAACCGTTTATTCCAATTTTGAGGGAATACAGATGATTGCGGAAGAATCTACCTCCTTTTCAATGGTATCCAAACCAGTGAGTATGGGAGGCCTTGGTTTTGGAATGAAATGGATGATGGGATGGATGCACGATACCTTGGAGTATTTTAAAAAAGAACCCATTTATAGGAAGCACCATCAAAACGATTTGACCTTTAGTGCAACCTATGCCTTTACAGAGAATTTTATGTTGCCCTTTTCCCATGATGAAGTGGTTTATGGTAAACAGTCCCTATTGTATAGGATGCCCGGAGATGAATGGCAGCGTTTTGCCAATTTAAGATTACTTTTTGGGTATATGTATACCCATCCCGGGACCAATTTAATTTTCATGGGCGGGGAATTTGGGCAATCTTCCGAATGGAATTTTCAAAAAAGTTTGGATTGGCATCTTCTACAATATGACTTCCATAGTGGAATTCAAAAATTGGTGAAAGACTTGAACAAGTTATATCAGGAATATCCTGCCCTGTATGAGAAACAATTTAGTCCGGAGGGTTTTCAATGGATAGATTACGGGGACCATCAAAATTCCGTGCTTACCTATATTAGAAAAGGAAATGACCCTAAGCAAAATATCTATGTAGCCTGTAATTTTACCCCGGTTCCAAGGGAAAAATATAGAATGGGAATTTCTAAAACGGGGCAATTAAAGGAAATTTTCAATAGTGATGATACCAAATATGGCGGTACAGGAATGAAAAACGGCACATTGAAAATTGGTAAAACCGCTTGGCATGGATATGATAAGTCTGTGGAAATCAACATTCCACCACTTGGAATAGTCGTTTTTAAGTGATTTTAGGAATTATAATGTTACTGAATATAATTGCACCGCATATCATTTCTTTAATTCACATGAATGTACTTTTTTTGTATTCGCAAATTTAACCACCCATGATCACTAATACTGAACTTGAATACAAAGGCAATTTATACCCCAATACAATTGTTGAATTTCACAGGGATACGGATAAATTGTATTTTACCACCTCAAACGGTGTCATTTTGGAGATGACAATTTTGCGGGACAGTATATTGAGATTTAGATATGCTACCGAAAATATTTTTGAGCCCGATTTTTCTTATGCCATCAGCGAAAATGTTAGTGTTGGGTTTAATCACCTTAAGGTAGAGGAGACTCCAACAGAATATTTGGTATATACCGCCAAACTAAAGGTACTTGTAGATAAAAAGACCCTGAGGACCCAGATTTCGGATCTTGATGGCAATATCATTAATGAGGATGAGCTTGGTTTTCATTGGGAAGAGAACTATGAGTTTGGGGGGAATTCTGTAAAAATGAGCAAGATTACCCAAAATGCCGAGAGTTTCTACGGTTTGGGAGATAAAGCAACACATTCCAACCTTAAGGGCAAACGAGTAAGTAATTGGGTAACGGACCAATACGCCTATGGAAAGGATCAAGATCCTTTGTACAAGGCGATTCCTTTTTTTATAGGCTTGCACAATAATAAGTCCTATGGGATTTTCTTTGACAATACGTTTAAAACAAATTTCGATTTTGCGCATGAGCGCAGAAATGTAACCAGTTTTTGGGCAGATGGGGGAGAGATGAATTATTATTTCATCTACGGTCCACAAATGAGCCAAGTAGTCAAAGCCTACACCAATTTAACAGGGACGCCAGAGTTGCCGCCAATGTGGGCTATGGGTTACCATCAATCCAAATGGAGCTACTATCCGGAAAGTAATGTTAGGGCAATAGCCAAGAATTTTCGAAAAATGAAGATTCCTTGTGATGCCATTTATTTGGACATTGATTATATGGATGGATTTAGGTGTTTTACTTGGGATAAATCGCGTTTTCCGAATCCGAAAAAAATGATTTCGGATTTGGAGGAAAAGGGATTTAAAACGGTTGTAATGATAGATCCGGGCATAAAGATAGATAAGGATTATTGGGTATATCAAGAGGCCATTGAAAATGATTATTTCTGCAAACGGGCCGATGGTGCGTTCATGAAAGGTAAGGTGTGGCCCGGGGAATGTAATTTTCCGGATTTTACCAATCCCAAGGTTAGGGAGTGGTGGGCTGAACTGTATAAGGAAATGATGTCGGAAATTGGTGTCCATGCGGTTTGGAACGATATGAACGAACCAGCAGTTATGGAGGTTCCCACCAAGACGGCACCTTTGGATACCCGTCATGATTATGATGGACATCCTTGTTCGCACAGAAAAGCCCACAATGTATATGGAATGCAGATGGTTCGTGCTACCTATGAGGGCATTAAAAAGTACGTATATCCAAAGCGGCCCTTTGTAATTACCAGGGCGGCATTCGCGGGGACCCAAAGGTTTTCTTCTACATGGACCGGCGATAATATTGCCACATGGGAACATTTATGGATTGCGAATGTACAGGCGCAACGCATGTGTATGAGCGGCTATTCGTTCGTAGGTTCGGATATTGGGGGTTTTGCGGAACAACCCAATGGCGAGCTGTTTGCCAGATGGATTCAATTGGGAGTTTTCCACCCTTTCTGTAGGGTGCATTCCAGTGGTGATCACGGCGATCAGGAGCCATGGTCCTTTGATGACGAAGTAACCAATATTGTGCGCAAATTTATTGAATTGCGCTATCAACTATTGCCATATTTGTATACTATGTTCTACCGGTATTCCAAAGAAGGAGTGCCCATGTTGAAACCATTGGTGCATTTTGATCAAGAAGATTATCAGACGCATTTTAGGACCGATGAATTTATTTTTGGGGAGCAAATCTTGATATGCCCGGTTCATGAACCCAATGCCCAAGGTAGAAGGATGTACCTGCCCAGAGGTACTTGGTACAATTATTGGACCAATGAAGCCGTAGTTGGTGGTATGGAGAAATGGGTGGTAGCAGGTTTGGATAAAATTCCGATCTTTATTAAAGAAGGAGCCATGATTCCGAAATACCCCGTTCAACAATATGTTGGTGAACTGGAAATAAAAGAATTGGTTTTGGATGTATACTTTAAAAATGGTGTTGAAACTTCAACAGTCTACGAGGATGGCCAGGACGGTTATGATTACAAAAAAGGCAGGTACAGTCTTAGAAACTTTAATTTAAAGGGAAAAGCAAACGAACTGCTTATACAGCAGTTTAAGGACGGAAGTTTTATAACATCCTATACAACCTTAAAAATGAATCTTCATGGCTTGCCCTTCAAAATTAAGAAAATACAAATAGATAATGAGTTTGTGGATTTGAAGGATGTTAAGTTAAATGGGAACAACAATATTCATATCAGCAAGGATTTTACTTTGTTACACATTATTGGTGCCTAAATTTTTTGTAATTTTCGGTGAATAAATATTTAATCTTAAGATGAAAAAAATAGTTTTAATAATAATGGTCTTTTTAGGGGTTGCGGCCTGTAAGACCAATCCTTTTACAGGGCAAAAGGTTTTGAACTTTTACCCGAATAGTCAAATTTTTCCAACAGCTTTTGCTCAATATGACCAATTTCTTGGAGAGAACAAGGTAATTACCGGAACAGACGATGCAAAAATGATAACAAAAACAGGTCAGCGTATTGCAGCGGCTGCCGAACGTTGGTTAGCAGCCAATGGTTATCCAGGTTACCTCAAGGATTACAAATGGGAATATAATTTGGTGAATGATGAAACAGTGAATGCTTGGTGTATGCCGGGTGGTAAAATTGTTTTTTATACCGGGATCCTGCCTATATGTCAAGGGGAGACCGGAGTGGCAGTGGTAATGGGCCATGAGGTGGCGCACGCCTTGGCGGACCATGGAGCGCAACGGATGAGCGCCGGCACCTTGCAGCAATTGGGGGCTGTGGCTGGCAATGTGGTGATACAGGATGAGCAAAAAAGGAACATATTCAATCAAGCTTATGGAATTGGTTCCCAGGTTGGGGTAATGCTTCCTTTTAGTAGAAGTCATGAGACAGAAGCCGATAGAATTGGTTTGCAGATTATGGCCATTGCGGGTTATAATCCAGATGAAGCTGCAGAACTTTGGAAGAGAATGCAGGCCAATAGTGGAGGTAGTGCACCGCCAGAGTTTCTAAGTACCCACCCCTCCAACGAAACCCGTATTGCCAACCTTACGGAATGGGCACCTTTGGCCAAAAAGGAAGCGGCTAAATTTGGCGTTACTACTTTTCAATAGTGATAGGTAAAATAAAAAATTAAGTACTAATTATAATTGGAAAGCTGCTCTTATAGGAGCAGCTTTTTTTATAAATGACTAGAATCTTTCCTATAAAGGGCAGTAAAAAATTATTAAACGCATGGGCATTTTATGATTGGGCAAATTCTGTTTATAGCCTTGTAATTTCATCTGCCATATTTCCCATTTTTTATGGGGCCCTGTTCCGGGTGGCCGGAATAGAGAAGGTCGTTGTCTTTGGTGGAGAAATTGCGAGGGCACCCCTAATAAGCTATGTTACCTCGGCTGCGTTTTTGTTTATAGCCCTTATAACACCTATTTTATCCGGTATTGCAGACTATTTGGGGAACAAAAGGCTCTTTATGAAGTTGTTTTGTTACTTGGGGGCATTGTCCTGCATAGGGCTATACTGGTTTTCCTTGGAAAATATTTACTTCAGTCTGCTTTGTTATTTTTTTGGATTGGTGGGGTTTTGGGTAAGTTTTGCCTTTAGTAACTCATACCTGCCAGATATTGCTTTTCCAGAACAACAGGATAGAATTAGTGCAAAAGGCTTTTCTCTTGGCTATATTGGAAGTGTTATTTTGCTGCTTTTTAATTTGGCAATGGTCATGAAGCCCAATCTCTTTGGAATCGAAACCGACGCTGGCGGAATCGCGGAAATAAAGGCGATGAGGTATTCGTTTCTAACGGTAGGCCTTTGGTGGATAGGATTTTCCCAGTATAGTTTTTATTTTCTTCCCAAAGGGTTTAAAAGGGAAGGGGTTAGGCAACATATAATACTTAATGGTTTTAGAGAGCTAAAGAATGTATGGCATCAAATGGCAGGGCAATTAAAATTGAAACGATATTTGGCCGCCTTTTTTATCTATAGCATGGCTGTACAGACCGTTATGTTGATTGCAACTTATTTTGGGGAAGAGGAGATTCAATGGAATTCGGATTCCGAAAGAACAACAGGATTGATTGTTAGTATCCTTCTTATTCAGCTTGTTGCCATTGCTGGGGCAACGCTTACCGCCAAGGCATCCAAAACCTTCGGCAATATTGGGACACTTATTGTGGTGAATATACTTTGGGTATTGATTTGCATTTATGCTTATTTTTTGATTACGCCTATCGATTTTTATATAGCAGCAGGGTGTGTGGGTATCGTTATGGGTGGGATTCAGGCGCTTTCTAGGTCCACCTATTCCAAATTTTTACCAGAAACCACAGATACTGCATCTTTTTTTAGTTTTTATGATGTAGCGGAAAAGATAGGAATTGTTATAGGCACTTTCTTATATGGTTTTGCGGCCCAATATTTTGGAAGTATGCGATACGCCATTATTTTGCTTGGATTGTTTTTTATGGCAGGCGCATTTCTTCTGACCAGGGTAAATAGGGCCAGGGGAATATAAGTTCTTAAGGTAGTATTTTCATTTATTGCATGGTTATGTCTCCAGATCCTGAAACCTTAGTATTAATTTTTTCAGGATTGCCCCGATAATCTATATCGCCCGAACCAGATACTTTTGCGTTTATTTCCTTATTAGCGGTTACCTTTACATTTGCCGAACCCGAAACAGTGGCATCCACATGGTCGGCACTTAGGTCATAGGCATTGATATTCCCAGATCCTGAGATAGATACATCTAAATCGGTTGTTTTTCCACTTAATACCATATCCCCGGAACCGGACATACTTGCTTTCAAGGATTTTACCTCGAGTGCTAGGGAAATGTCTCCTGAGCCCGATATTGTGGTTTCAAAAAAATCGGCTTTTAAGGTCTTTTTACTAACAATATCCCCAGAGCCAGATAAACTCAAGGCACTTATGCTTTCTACAGGAATGGTTATGGAAACCCCTTTTCTCCAAGAAGACGGATTTAGGTTATATCCGTTTTTGACTTTAATGGTTAATTTATTCCCATTAACTTCGGTTGTAATATGGTCCAATATATTTTGTTCTCCCACTAACGTGAGCAAACCTTCCTTGCCTTCTACCAAATCAATATCGAAGAATCCTGAAATTGCAATTTGATCGTAGTGCTTTGTGGTTCTCTCGATGGTAACCTGATTACCGTTTCCTCTTATTTTATTGTTTCTTTGGGCGCTAATGCTACCAAGGATAAATAGACTGAGTAGGGTGGTTGTTATGTGTTTCATCTTTATCTGTTTAAAGTTATTTTTTATTAAATGAAATCCCGCCGTATTCACTTGTAATAGTCATTAGATTGCCACTGTTTTGACTTCCGTAATAGCCTTTAAAGTATTTTTGGTGGGATTTTTCGTTGCTAATGTTTATTTCGAATTCATCCTTTCCACTTACCCCTGCATATTTTGTGTCGATTTCAAAATCGAAATGATAAGCTGGGGAGTACCCTATTTTTATGCCGGTGTAATCCGTGTTTATCCGAAGGTTTTTGGCATCGGCTGCCATCTCATCAATTTTCACTGACCCGTAGCTCGATTTTATATCCACGTTGCCATGTATTGTTCCCAGGCTTACATTTATATAATCACCATTGCCCTGAATATTTCTGGCTTGCCCGATTTCCAATTTGCCATAATCGCAAACATAAGACAGGTCTTCCATTGTTTGGACCGTGGCGTTGGTGTAGTCGGCAACAATATCCAGATTCCCTGCCTTTTCAATGGTAAAGCCGGAATAATCGGCATTGATTTTGCCGCTATTTATATAACCAATGGTAGATTTGGAGGTATAATCGAAGGATAATTGGTTGCTTCTCCCGTGTAGTTCCCCAATTTCCAATCGTCCATAGTCGCAATTAATTTTGGCGTGGCCGTCTATTCTGTCCAAAATAATACTACCATAGTCGTTGCTAAGATTAACACTGTTCTTTATGGGGATTTTAACCGTATAGTTTACTTGCATATTTACATTATTGCTGCTGCCCCAATTCCATCCCCAACTATTTTTATCCTTGTTAAAGATGGTAGTGGCAGAAACCATAGTGCTGTTGCCCTCAAAATCCACGGTAATTTCATCCAGCTTACGCTGTACCTTATCTTCGTTGTCCCCAGTGGTCTTAATATGGACCTCTATGGTTATCCTATCCTGGTTCCAAGAGCTTATATTTAAATTTCCATAGCTATTATCGATTTTCAATAAGGCTTCCAGATTTACTTTGTACTCTTTTTTAATGGTTTTTTCCTTGGTGTATTTACCTCTAGGCATATCATTGTTGGAAAAAGAACTGATGGGAACAAGCCATAACAAGGCGAGTATATATCTAAGCCGTAATATTTTCATTTTTGTAGTTTTTAAAATTTTTAATTTCTTCAATTTGCTCCAACACTTCATTCAATAGATCTATTCTGGTCTGAAAATTGGTGATCATGGCACTTAATATCAGTTTGCTATTGCCGCCATCCAATAGATCCTGCTCCATTTTTTTGTAATCCCTATCCAAGTTCTTAAGTTGGATCATGGTATCGGCAATCAATTTTTGAGTCTCGGGTGTACTTTCATTTTGCATTTTTTTTACCTGATCCTCTATTACACTGGCAAAGTAGTATTCGGTGTTGGTGATTTCCGGGGAAATTTTGGAAACCTGCTGTTGCACGCTTGGGGATGTATATAGGAAATTGAATCCTAGGGAGCATAATATTAGCACAGCAGCGGCTATGGATAGAGGTTTCCATCCGAAACGTTTCCTTTTGGTTTTTACTACCGCTGTAGACGAGGCTTCTAATTTTGTGAAGAACCTTTGTCTGTGGCCATCTACCGGTTCTGCTGTATCAAAGGAGCCTTTTAATTCCCCAAACAGTTTTTCTATAGGATCAACTTCCATGGTATTCGATATTTAATTTTTGCCTCAGGCTTTCTTTTGCCCTTGAAATCATTGTTCTGCAATTGGCATAACTCAAATTCATTATTTCGCATATTTCTTCGTAATCATATCCTTCAATTAAATGTAAGGTCAAAGAAATTCTGTAATTGTCTTTTAACAGCTTCATGGTTTCAATCACTTTTTGAGCCTTTAGTTCAATCATTCCATTATCTGGGACATATCCATCATTATCTTCGACCTTGTACATTACATTTCCAAGATCGACTTCCTGGCGTTTTAACCTTTTTTTATATTGATGAATACTGTTGTTGACCACGATTCGCTTTAGCCAGGCCCCAAAGGAAACTTCTCCCTTAAATTGGTCCAGTTTGGTCAATGCGCTTAATAGCGATTCCTGCATTACATCTTCTGCAATAGCGCTGTCTTTTACAATCCTATAGGAAACATTGTACATTCCCTTGTAATAGCGATTGTAAATTTCTAGTTGCGCGTTCCGGTTGCCGTTTAAGCACAATGGTAACAACTCATCAATATGTCTCTTTTCTAGGCTCAAAAAGGTATTGGTTTGCTTAATAGATGAGGTAATTTATGGAATGTTACAGTTTATTTATAAAAAGATTTTCCTTGTTGGCATAAGAATTGCCCAAATAGAAATAAAAGGAAATGCTAGAATCCTCAACCTCCTGATTATTATAGGGAAAGAAGGTATACACAGGATTAAATATAAATTATTTTTCTGTCTAACAATGACAGAATGACCGAAAATAGAATATGGCTAAAACAAAAAACATACAATTTGACACTATGTCATTGCAGGGGATTGATGAGGATGCGGAGTTAATACCCTTGATGACACCTGAAGATGAGGAGGAAATTAACAATGAAAAGTTGCCCGAAACCTTGCCTATATTGCCGTTGCGTAATACTGTATTGTTTCCCGGTGTGGTAATTCCTATTACAGCAGGAAGGGATAAGTCCATTAAATTGATAAAGGATGCCAATAACGGATCAAAGGTTATTGGTGTGGTGGCCCAAAAGGATGAGGAAACAGAAAATCCCGGTGTAAAGGATATCAATACTTTGGGGACTGTGGCGAGAATTTTAAGGGTGCTGCAAATGCCCGATGGGAACACTACGGTGATCATTCAGGGTAAAAAACGATTTGAAGTAGCCGAAGTGCTTACTGAAAAGCCTTACATCACCGCTACCGTGAGGGAAACAACCGAAGTTAGACCGGCACGAGACGACAAGGAGTTTAGGGCAATCATAGATACTATAAAAGAATTGTCATTGCAGATTATTAGGGACAATCCCAATATCCCCAGTGAGGCTTCTTTTGCTATAAAAAATATACAGAGCGATTCTTTTCTGATAAATTTTGTCTCCTCCAATCTCAACTTGAGCGTAAAGGACAAACAGGAATTATTGGAGATTGGCAGCTTACAGGATCGTGCATTGGCTACCCTTAAATATATGAACATTGAGCTTCAGAAGCTGGAACTGAAAAATGATATTCAGTCAAAGGTTCGAACTGATATGGATCAGCAACAACGGGAGTACTATCTTCATCAGCAAATGAAAACCATCCAAGAGGAATTGGGAGGACTTTCTTATGAAGAGGAAGTGGATGAGATGCGCAAAAAGGCCAAAAAGAAGAAGTGGAACAAAGCCGTTGCCGAACATTTTGAAAAGGAATTGGCAAAAATGCAAAGGATGAATCCGCAGGTAGCGGAGTATTCCATCCAACGTAATTATTTGGACCTCTTTCTGGACCTTCCCTGGAACGAATATTCCAAGGATAAGTTCGATTTAAAAAGGGCCCAAAAAATATTGGATAGGGACCATTATGGTCTGGAAGATGTAAAAAGAAGGATTATTGAATATTTGGCGGTGCTAAAATTGAGGAATGATATGAAATCGCCTATCCTATGCCTATTTGGACCTCCGGGAGTTGGTAAAACCTCCTTGGGTAAATCTGTGGCCGAGGCATTGGGAAGGGAATATGTACGAATTTCACTTGGTGGTCTCAGGGACGAGGCCGAGATTCGTGGGCACCGTAAAACCTATATAGGAGCCATGCCCGGTAGAATTATTCAAAGTTTAAAAAAGGCAGGTAAGTCTAATCCTGTTTTTATTTTGGACGAAATAGATAAACTGTCCAATAGCCATCAAGGTGATCCTTCCTCGGCTATGTTGGAGGTTTTGGATCCCGAACAAAACAATGAGTTTCATGATAACTTTTTGGAAATGGGCTACGACCTATCCAAAGTAATGTTCATTGCTACGGCCAATAGCTTAGCGGAAATACAGCCTGCCCTAAGGGATAGGATGGAAATTATACATGTAACCGGGTATACCATAGAGGAAAAGGTGGAAATTGCAAAAAGGCATCTATTGCCAAAGCAGTTAAAGGAGCATGGCTTAAGTGTAAATCATCTGAAAATTGGGAAGCCTCAATTGGAAAAGATTGTCGAGGGGTATACCAGGGAATCCGGGGTAAGGTCTTTGGAAAAACAAATAGCCAAAATGGTACGGCATGCCGCAAAATCTATTGCAATGGATGAGGAATACAACCAAAAGGTTTCCTTTGAAGATGTTGAAAAGGTTTTGGGACCTGCACGAATGGAAAGGGATAAATACGAGAATAATGATGTGGCGGGTGTGGTTACAGGATTGGCCTGGACCAGTGTTGGAGGTGATATTTTGTTCATTGAGTCCATTTTGTCCAGGGGAAAAGGGAATCTGACCATTACAGGTAACTTGGGTACGGTGATGAAGGAGTCTGCCACAATAGCTATGGAGTATATTAAATCCAATTCGGATAGGTATGGTATTGATCCAGAAGTATTCGATAAATACAATGTGCATATTCACGTTCCTGAAGGGGCTACGCCAAAAGACGGACCCAGTGCGGGAATTACCATGTTGACCTCTTTGGTGTCCTTGTTTACCCAGAAAAAAATAAAAAAGAGTCTGGCCATGACGGGAGAAATTACCCTAAGGGGCAAAGTACTTCCTGTTGGAGGGATAAAGGAGAAGATTTTGGCTGCAAAGCGGGCGAAAATTAAGGAAATCATACTTTGTGAGGATAACAGAAAGGATATTTTGGAAATTAAGGAGGATTATTTAAAGGGCCTTACTTTTCATTATGTGAACGACATGCAGGAGGTAATAGATATTGCCATTACAGATGAGTCCGTTAAAAATCCAAAGCAACTTTAAAGAGATTTTTATTATCAATAGATCAAAAGCACCTACTAATAAGTGGGTGCTTTTGTATTTTACGGGAAGCTTTCCCTTGTCAAAATGTTAATATTTACACTTGTCAATACGCTGCAATTGAGCAATTCTTACTATTTTTAGACCCATGGGAAAGATAACTATTGCAATTGATGGATATTCATCTACAGGAAAAAGTACTATCGCCAAACAGTTGGCGAAGGCATTGGATTATGTTTATGTAGATACCGGGGCCATGTACAGGGCGGTAACACTTTTTGCTATGCGCCAAGGCTTTATTGGGGGTGAAAAAGACGATCTGGAAGGATTGGTCAATGCTCTGCCCACTGTGGATCTTAAATTTGTCTACAATAAATCCCTTGGGTTTTCCGAGATGTATTTGAATGGGGAGAATGTAGAGAAGGAAATTCGGACCTTGCCGGTTTCCCAACAAGTGAGCAAGATTGCCACCATTGAGAAAGTTAGGTTGAAATTGGTGGGGATGCAACAGGAAATGGGTAAGAAGAAAGGAGTTGTTATGGATGGCAGGGATATAGGGACCGTGGTCTTTCCCAATGCCGAATTTAAGATTTTTATGACCGCTTCTCCAGAAACTAGGGCGTTTAGAAGATATAAGGAGCTTTTGGACAAGGGGGAGAAGGTCTCGTATAAAGAAGTGTTGAAGAACGTTCAGACCAGGGATTACATTGACTCCCATCGCGAATTTTCACCCTTGAGAAAAGCGGATGATGCCATAGAATTTGATAACAGTGATATGGGTTTAAAGGAACAATTGGAACGCATATATAATTTTGCTCTCCGTAAAATTGAAGGAAAATAGAAATTTCTTTTTATTGATCCCTTGAATATTAATTCGGGCGCAGTCAGGAAGTTTGTAACCCTGGCTGCGCCCGAATTTAATTTGTGCTTCCCCTAGTTCGGGATAACCAAAACTTGGTCTGGGTGAATAACATCCGGATTTTTTAGGATGTTAGTGTTTGCCTCAAAGATTTTCTTGTATTTCATAGGGTCGCCATAGTATTTTTTGGCAATCTTACTAAGGGACTCTCCACTTTTTACGGTGTGTCTGTGATAAACACTTTCGTCGGCTACGGTAATATTGGCTTTAATATCCGAAGGATTTTCTCCGCCCAATTCTTTTATTTTATCCCACAAAAGATTTTTCTCGTACTGGGTTGCGGCCTGCCCTTTTATTTTTAGAATACCTGCTTCCTCACTTACATCACCATCCTTTATTTTTAACTGCTCGCCAAGGTTTAAGACAGCTTGATATTTTGCTTTAACACTCATAATTATATTTTTTTAACGGTTAATATTTGTGGCCTCAAGATAGGGATTCTAAGTATAGTTTTCATCAATTTTCGGAAAATAGTAAAGTAATTGTCATTCATCTCATTTTAAGGTTTGTAAAACCATTTTTTAGTTGTATTTTTGCACTCCTTTTTTAGCAAAGCATCGAGAGGAAAAAGGAAAGAAAAGAAAATCAATATAACTTCTTCTGTGGTAATTGTTAGCTCTTGTAACCCCATGGAATACAAATTTATAATCAGCAAATGGCTGAAGAAAAAACAACAGTTGAGGTAGAAGAAACTACCGAAGCTACACAAGAAACAAAAGTAGAAACCCAAGCGCAAGATCCAAAAGAGTTTTTGGAGAATTTTGATTGGGACAAGTACGAGCAAGGAATAGAGCGCGTTGATGATTCCAAATTAAAGGAATTTGAAAGCTTGGTCGCTGAAAACTTTGTAGATACTGCAGACGAAGAAGTAGTACAGGGAACAGTAGTGTACCTTACAGAACGTGAGGCGATTATTGATATTAATGCCAAATCTGAAGGTGTTATTTCACTGAACGAATTCCGATACAATCCTGACCTAAAGGTTGGTGATAAGGTAGAGGTGTTGATCGATATCCGTGAGGATAAAAGTGGACAGTTGGTGCTTTCACACAGAAAGGCAAGAACTATTATGGCTTGGGATCGTGTAAATGCGGCCCATGACAAAGAGGAGATTGTTAGTGGTTTTGTAAAATGCAGAACCAAAGGTGGTATGATCGTGGATGTTTTTGGAATTGAGGCATTCTTACCAGGTTCACAAATAGATGTTAAGCCAATCCGTGATTACGATCAGTATGTAAACAAAACTATGGAATTCAAAGTGGTTAAGATAAACCACGAATTCAAAAACGTAGTTGTTTCGCATAAGGCGTTGATCGAGGCTGATATTGAAGAACAGAAAAAAGAGATCATTGGTCAATTGGAAAAAGGACAGGTTCTTGAAGGTGTTGTTAAAAACATTACTTCTTACGGTGTCTTTATTGATCTTGGTGGTGTTGATGGATTGGTACATATTACTGATCTTTCTTGGAGCAGAATCAACCATCCAAATGAAGTGGTGGAATTGGATCAGAAATTGAACGTTGTTATCCTTGACTTTGATGAGAACAAATCTAGAATCCAGTTAGGTCTTAAGCAATTGGAGAAACATCCTTGGGATGCACTTAGCGAAGACATTAAAATTGGAGACAAAGTTAAAGGTAAGGTAGTTGTTATAGCTGACTACGGTGCATTTATCGAAGTTGCAGAAGGTGTTGAAGGATTGATCCACGTTTCTGAAATGTCTTGGTCTACACATTTACGTTCCGCACAGGATTTCGTAAAAGTTGGTGACGAGGTAGAAGCTGTAGTATTGACCTTGGATAGGGAAGACCGTAAAATGTCTCTTGGAATTAAGCAATTAACTCCAGATCCATGGACTGATATCACTAGCAAATATCCTGTTGGATCTAAGCATAAAGGTATTGTTCGTAATTTCACCAATTTTGGTGTGTTTGTTGAATTGGAAGAAGGAATAGACGGGTTGATCTACATCTCAGATCTTTCTTGGACCAAGAAAATTAAGCATCCATCAGAGTTTGTAACCGTAGGTGATACTTTAGAAGTTGAAGTATTGGAATTGGATGTTGAAGGTCGTAAACTAAGTTTGGGACACAAACAGACAACAGAAAATCCTTGGGATAAGTACGAAACTGAATTTGCTTTAGATACAGTTCACAAAGGAACTATCGCTGAAATAGTGGATAAAGGAGCAACTATCGATTTTAACGAGGATATCGTTGCCTTTGTACCATCACGTCATTTAGAAAAAGAAGATGGCAAGAAATTGGTAAAAGGTGAAGAGGCCGAGTTCAAAATCATTGAGTTCAACAAAGAATTCAAAAGGGTTGTAGCTAGTCATACCGCTATCTTTAGAGAAGAGGAACAACGTAATGTAAAAGCTGCCGTTAAAAAAGCTGCAGCCTCTGCTGATGAAGCTAAGCCTACCATAGGTGATGCCAATGAAGCATTGCAAGCGTTGAAAGATAAAATGGAAGCTAACGACAAGAAAAAGAAGTAAGCTTTTAGATTATTTATATAAAGGGGCCCTGGCATATGTCAGGGCTTTTTTATTGGTAAAATATTTGGGATTCAGATGTCTTTTAGGCTAGTAATTAAAGGTGTGTTGAATTCCCGGGTTAAGATTGCTTCGGACGTTGAAAAAGTGCAACCCTTGGGTTCTCAGGGCATTGCGTGGGGGTTCAAAATACTAATTTCTGTTCTCTAGCGGTCTTTTGTCTTTATGGCGACAATATTAAATAGAAATCCCTACTTTTGTATTTCAAAAGCACTGGCCAAATCATCTATGAGTCAAAAAGTATTACTTTCTTCCAAAGAAATAAATATTATCCTGCATCGCCTGGCTTGTCAATTATTAGAAAACCATCTCGATTTTAAAAATACCGTTCTTATAGGGATACAACCTAGGGGAATATTTCTGGCTACACGCCTTGCCAAGATCCTTAAAGAGGACTACGGGGTAAAGAATATAGATTTGGGATTCTTGGATATAACATTTTATCGCGATGATTTTAGGAGGGGTGACAAGACCTTGGAAGCCAACAAGACCAAAATCGATTTTCTTGTAGAGGATAAGAAAGTAGTTTTTGTGGATGATGTACTTTATACAGGCAGAAGCATAAGGGCAGCTTTAACGGCAATACAGTCTTTTGGAAGGCCGTTGGAAATTGAGTTGTTGACATTGATCGATCGGCGTTTTAGCAGGCATTTGCCCATTCAGCCCAATTATAGGGGGAGGCAAGTAGATGCCATAAATGGAGAAAAAGTTAAGGTAATGTGGGAGGAAAATGATGGGGAGGATGTAATATATTTAGTAAAGACATAGATATGGGCGAATTAAGTGTAAAACACTTGTTGGGAATCAAGTATCTGAAGGAATCGGATATTCAGCTCATTTTTGAAACGGCAGATCACTTTAAGGAAGTGATCAACCGATCTATCAAAAAAGTTCCTTCCCTACGAGATATTACCATAGCCAATATATTTTTTGAAAACAGTACCCGTACACGACTTTCCTTTGAGTTGGCGGAAAAGAGGTTGTCCGCAGATGTTGTTAATTTTTCTGCAGCACAATCTTCCGTGAAAAAAGGGGAGACCTTGATAGATACAGTAAATAATATTCTTTCCATGAAGGTAGATATGGTGGTAATGCGCCATCCCAACCCTGGAGCTGGAATATTCCTTTCCAAACATGTTAAGGCCTCTATAGTCAATGCTGGTGATGGTGCCCATGAGCATCCCACCCAGGCCTTGTTGGATTCCTATTCCATTAGAGAAAAATTAGGGGATGTAGCAGGTAAAAATGTGGTCATCGTAGGAGATATTCTTCATTCACGGGTGGCACTTTCCAATATCTTCGCCTTGCAATTACAGGGTGCCAATGTAAAGGTTTGTGGACCTAAAACATTGATTCCTAAACATATAGAATCCTTAGGTGTTACCGTGGAAACCAATTTGCGAAAAGCGTTGAACTGGTGCGATGTTGCCAATATGCTACGTATTCAGAATGAAAGACTGGATATTAGTTATTTCCCTACAACAAGGGAGTACACCCAGCAGTTTGGGGTTAATAAGGCTTTGTTGAATAGCTTGGATAAGGAAATTGTAATTATGCACCCGGGTCCCATTAACCGTGGAGTGGAAATAACCAGTGATGTGGCGGATTCCAAACAATCCATTATATTGAACCAGGTAGAAAATGGGGTCGCCATACGTATGGCAGTGATTTATTTGTTGGCGTCAAAAATTAAATAATAGGCCTATGATTTTGGATAAAGAAGGGAATGTAACTACGGTTCTTCAAGAAAATATCTCATTAAACAAGTTTCTATCCAATTTTAGGGACATGTATCCTAAGATTAAGAACGATCATATTATTGTGAATCTTTTTTCCTTTTCAAAACTGACTTCCAACGACGTTTTGGAATTTTTGGAGCTCTCCGATGCTCATCGGAAAACTAAAAAATCCTTCGTTTTGGTTACCGGAAAAGTATCCTATGATGAGGTCCCAGATCGCATCTGTGTGGTGCCTACCATTCAGGAGGCTAAGGATATTATAGAAATGGAGGAGATCGAAAGGGACTTGGACCTTTAAGAATTTATAATTTATAAGTGATAGTGGGAGTAAGATTTTTATTGAAGTAAATGCCAAAGTTATTAGGTTATTGCTGTCGATTAGGTGTCTTTTAAATATAACCAGGGAATAATCTTCCATTTTCCACTTTCAATATTTCATTTTTATGAAACTAACTGTATTGGGTTGTTATGCTGCAACACCAAGATCTTTGAACAATCCTACGTCACAAGTACTTGAGATTAAGAATCAATTGTTTTTAATAGACTGTGGAGAAGGAACACAGGTACAATTGCGTAAGAGCAAGATAAAGTTTTCCCGTATCAATCATATTTTAATATCGCATTTGCACGGAGACCATTTTTTTGGCTTGCCAGGGTTAATATCTACTTTTAGGTTATTGGGCAGGACCAATGAATTGCATGTATATGGCCCAAAAGGAATTAAGGAGGCGATTACCTTATTTCTTAAATTAGGGGATTCATGGACCAATTACCCCCTAATTTTTCACGAATTAACTTCAACAGAGCCCGAAAGGATTTATGAGGATGACAAGGTGTCCATAACCACAATTCCTTTAGAACACAGGATATATACCAATGGTTTTCTGATAAGGGAGCAGCTGGGCGAACGCAAATTAAATGTAAAAGCTGTAGCCAAATACAAAATAGACAAATGTTATTTTCAGAATATCAAGAACGGCAAAGACATTGTTTTGGATAATAATAGTGTTATCCCCAATGCCTTGTTGACTTTTGATCCTCCCGCTCCCAAAAGTTATGCTTTTTGTAGTGACACGGCATTTTCAGCCAAAATTATTCCTTGGATCCGGAATGTGGATGTGTTGTATCATGAGGCCACATTCTTGGAGACAGAAAAAAGATTGGCTCCGAAAACAAAACATGCCACCGCCAAAGAGGCCGCTACCATTGCCAAGGAAGCTAATGTAGGGATGTTGATATTGGGACATTTTTCAACTAGATATCAATCTCTGGACCTTTTTAAGGAAGAGGCCCAAACCATATTTCCAAATGTGGAGCTAGCGGACGATGGCAAGGAGTTTGAACTTTAGTCCAAATAAAACGCAATATTGTTACTAAGACTTGACTGTTTTTATTTTAAAGCTATTTGCTTTCCTTGTTAGTCCATACTCCTTAAAATTTATGCTTGAGTTATTGGGCATAAACATTGTTTTGGAGGGGCTATTGCCAAACTATAATTGTGTGTAATTATATCGGTCAATCCTTGGTTTCTAGAGTTTAAAAAAACTCCACTTACTTTTCGTGTTTCAGTTTGTTTTATGCAATTTTGTATAGTAACTTTTCACGATAATAATATCCAAGAGTACATATGCAAAAAGACCTAGGGAATTACAGGAAATCCTATGAAAAAAGCTCTCTTACAGAAGAGGTTATTTCGGATAACCCTATGGAGTTGTTTCAAAAATGGTTTTATGAGGTTGAGGCATCAGATGGGGTAGATGAACCCAATGCCATGACGGTCTCTACCATAGGTTTGGACGGGTTTCCAAAGAACAGGGTGGTATTGTTGAAAAAGTACACCTTTGAAGGTTTTATTTTTTATACCAATTATGAAAGTGAAAAGGGTAGGGCCATAACCCAAAACCCCAATGTTTGCATTTCCTTTTTTTGGCCCAATATGGAAAGGCAGGTCATAATTAAGGGAAGAGCGGAGAAAATTGCTGAAAATTTATCTGATGGCTATTTTGAATCGCGACCCGATGGTAGCAAGCTAGGTGCAATAGTCTCCAACCAGAGCGAGGTGGTTCCGAGTAGGGATTATTTGGAGAAGAAATTAAAGGATTTGGAGAAGGAATATGAAAATAAGGAGATAGAGCGTCCCAAATATTGGGGCGGATTTATTGTAAAGCCTGTGTCCATTGAATTCTGGCAAGGACGGCCCAATAGATTGCACGATAGGATACGTTATAGTCTTCAGGCCAATTTCGATTGGAAAATTGAAAGGTTGGCCCCTTGACGCTTGGCCAACGCATTGGATTTGAATGGTAATGGGGATGTGCCAATTACTATGTGGTAAAAAAGGTAATGAACAATTTACACGCTCTCCATTTTTGATTTTTTTTTTTAGGAATGAATTAAAATGATTTAAACGTATGAAAACGGTAATATTGGTAAGGCACGGAAAATCGTCATGGGAATACAATGTTTCCGACAGGGACAGGCCCCTAATGGAAAGGGGTATAAAGGATGTAAATAAGGTGGCAAAGGAATTTTTGTCCAATATAATCCATATTGATGCGGCCTATTCCAGTCCCGCCAATAGGGCTTTGCATACCGCTATGATTTTTTTAAGAACTATAAACTTTCCATATACAAAATTTGAACTGTCCAATGAACTTTATGATTTTTCAGGGGAGGACGTATACCGATTTGTTAAGGGATTGAACAATGGCTTGGATACGGTAATTATTTTTGGACACAACGAAGCTTTTACGCATATTGCCAATTCTCTGGGAAACATGTATATTGACAATGTTCCCACCAGTGGGCTGGTACAATTAAAATTTGACATAAACGATTGGAGTGCCGTGACAAAAGGAATTACGGTACAGACACTTTTTCCAAAACAATTAAAAGAATGATCAAGAGTAAAAATCAATATATAAACAGAGAAATTAGTTGGTTAAGTTTTAATGAGAGGGTTTTACAGGAAAGTGCGGACAAGAATGTTCCTTTAATAGAGCGCCTTCGATTTTTAGGGATATTTTCCAATAATTTGGATGAATTTTTTAAGGTAAGGTATGCAACCGTTAAAAGAATTGTAGAAGCAGGCAGATCTGGTAAAAGTGTCTTGGGCGGGGAAACGGCAAAAGATCTACTCGAGGAAATTACCGAAATCGTAATTAAGCAGCAAACCAAAAGTTTAAAGATCTTAAGTGATATTGAAAAGGAACTGGAAACCCAGAATATTTTTTTGATCAATGAAAAAAAAATAACGGAGTCCCAATGTTCCTTTATTAAAAATTATTTCATCGAAAAGGTCAGTCCAGTTTTGATGACCATTATTTTAAACGATTTGGCCGGCTTCCCTATGCTGAAGGATACTGCGGCCTATCTTGCGGTAAAATTAATATTAAAGAAAGAGCCCGGCAGCAAATCCAATGTCAAAGAAAAGCGGTATGCACTTATTGAAATTCCTAAGGGTATAGATCGTTTTGTGGTGTTGCCCAAGGAGGGCGACAAAAACTATATCATCATTCTTGATGATCTTATCAGGTATTGTCTGGGGAGTATTTTTAATATGTTCGACTATGAATCCATATCTGCACATATGATCAAAATTACCCGTGATGCCGAGTTGGATATGGATAACGACCTGAGCAAGAGCTTTATTGAAAAAATATCGTCCAGTGTGGAGCATAGGAAAATAAGTGATCCTGTGCGTTTTGTTTACGATAAGAGCATTGGTAAGGATACCCTCGATTTCTTAAAGGAAAAAATGGACATTGAGGATACGGATAGTGTAATTCCAGGAGGAAGATATCACAATAGACGTGACTATATGGGCTTTCCAAGTTTGGGAAGAAATGATTTAATGTACGATAAGATATCTCCATTGCCCGTTAAGGGAATTTCAATGGAAGGAAGCCTTTTTGAGCGGATATCGGAAAAGGATTTCCTGCAGTATACCCCATACCAGACCTTTTCCTATATCATTAAATTTTTAAGGGAAGCAGCCTTGGATCCCAAGGTGAGAAATATCAAGATTACGGTATATAGATTGGCCGATAACTCCCAAGTGGCGGCTTCCTTGATAAACGCCGTAAAAAATGGAAAACACGTTACAGTGCAGATAGAATTGCAGGCCAGGTTCGACGAACAGGCCAATATTGAATATGCGGAACAGTTACAGGCAGAGGGGGTAAAGCTTATATTCGGTGTTCGCGGCTTAAAAGTGCACAGTAAAATATGTCTTGTAGAGAGGGAAGAGGGTACCCAAATTAAACGCTACGGGTTTGTTAGTACTGGAAACTTTAATGAATCAACGGCCCGTATCTATACGGATTATACCTTATTCACGGCACATGACGGTATATTGAAAGAATTGAACAAAGTTTTCGATTTCTTTGAGACTACCTATAAGATCAATAAATACAAACATCTTATAGTTTCTCCCCACTACACCAAAAATGTGTTCAAGAAGTTGATCGATAAGGAAATTCAAAATGCAAAGGCAGGCAAAGAGGCTTATATAAAGATAAAAATGAACAGCTTTACGTCATATAAAATGGTAGATAAGCTGTATGAAGCCAGTAGGGCGGGTGTAAAAATTCAGCTTATTATCAGGGGTATTTGCTGCTTGGTGCCAGGTGTTAAGGGCATGAGCGAAAACATAGAGGCCATTAGTATTGTGGATAAATTTTTGGAGCATCCTAGAATCTTCATTTTTGGAAATGATGGTAATTCAAAAGTATATATCTCCTCTGCCGATTGGATGACGAGAAATTTGGATTATCGTGTAGAAGTCGGAGTGCCGATATATGATGGTGACGTAAAGCAGGAACTTCTGGATACCTTTGATATTTCTTGGAGGGATAACGTAAAGGCAAGGATGTTTTCTGAAAGACACGATAATGCATATAGAAAGAACAATAACCCCAAAGTGCGTTCACAATTCGCTACCTATGATTATTACCTCAATAAATTGAATTCCTAAAAAAAACAGCTACTTTGAAAGTACGGAAATATGCCGCTATAGATATTGGCTCCAATGCTATACGCTTACTTACCCATAACGTAATTGAAGAAGAAGGGAAAGATACCCTCTTTAGAAAAAGTGCCCTGGTACGATTGCCTATCAGGCTTGGGGAGGATGTGTTTAAAAATGGGACTATTTCCAAACGCAATGAAGAACGCTTGTTGAATGCTATGAAGGCGTTTCAACTTTTAATGGAAGTACATGGGGTGGAAAAATATATGGCCTGTGCTACTTCGGCCATGAGGGAAGCTGATAATGGGCAGCTGGTTATTGATAATATCTTAGAGGCTTCAGGCGTACAGATTCAACTTATAGACGGGGAAAGGGAGGCTTCAATTATAGCCTCTACAGACCTTAAGAATTTGATAAGGAAAGATGAGACTTATCTTTATATAGATGTGGGCGGAGGGAGTACGGAGTTCACTGTATTTTCTGAAGGGAAAATAAAAATTTCGGAATCCTTTAAGATTGGAACCGTTCGGCTCCTGAACGGTATGGTAAATGATTCTATGTGGAACGATCTGGAACTCTGGCTAAAGAAACACGTTAAGGGGCTGCCCAATTTATCGATCATTGGTTCTGGGGGAAACATTAATAAACTACACAAAATGTCCGGTCGAAAGGAAGGAGAGTCCCTGTCTTATATTTGGCTAAGGGCGCAATATCATTTTCTGGCCAGCTTAACTTTTGAGGAAAGGGTTTCGGAATTGGGACTAAATCCTGATAGGGCAGATGTAATTATTCCTGCAACACAAATTTTTGTCTCTTCTGCCAAGTGGATCGGAGCCAAAAAAATTCATGTACCCAAAATAGGGTTGTCAGACGGAATTATTAAAACACTGTACTATACCAAAGACTAAGGGATTCTGGTACAGAAGTTGGATTTATTGGACCTTTTTGCCGAAAGGCAATTTAGCCGTGTACGGTTTCAGTATTGCCCAGATCCTTCATGATCGATGCTTCATAAGTTAGTAGAGCGTCCCATTTCTTGTCCACCTCCTTGCGATCTCCATACGTGCGGGCGAAGTTTAAAAACATGGTGTAATGACCTGCTTCACTGATCATTAGTTTATGGTAAAAATCTGCCAGCTCTTTATCTTGTAATTGCTCGGATAGCAATCTAAAGCGTTCACAGCTCCGGGCCTCAATTAATGCAGCATATAACAATCGGTGCACCAACTGGGTGGTTCTGCTGCCTCCCTTCGGGAAAAACTTTAATAATGCTATGACGTAGTCGTCCTTTCTGTCTCTTCCCAATGTTTTTCCACGGGCTAATATGCGGTCATGTACCATTTTAAAATGTCCCATTTCCTCCCTGGACAAGGCTATCATTTCTTGGGTAAGTTCCGTGTATTCGGGAAAGCTCACGATCAATGAAATAGCCGTGCTTGCCGCCTTTTGCTCGCAATAGGCATGGTCCGTTAATATTTCATCAATATTTTTCTCAACAATGTTGACCCATCTTGGGTCTGTGGGTAACTTTAAACCTAACATAGCACAATTTTCTATTTCAAAAATAGAAAGAATACCATAAACCGCGGTAATTAATGCTGATATAGTTTTATATTTAAGCCTTCTTTGTAGGCCTTGTGCAATAATTTGAATTACACATAGGCTTACTATATGTTTTATTAAAATTTATGGTTTAACACTGAACAAATATATTGTAATATGTTATTTAAAAATATCGGTACCCAGCTTCTGAAAATTTTAGAGGATAATGTGGACAATGAAAATAAGCAATGGCTGTTTTCAAAAATTGAAGGCATTGTGGAATCAGAGTCCACAAAGGATTTATATCTGACCTATAGCTTGGTACCCACAAAAATTAGATCGGAAAAAGATTTGTCGCTCTTATTGGATGATAAGGAGTTAAAGGGTTACCTTGAAATACAACATGCAAACCTTCAGCAGATAGGTAGAATCTATTTGCTTTATAGGGTGTTGGAGGCCAAGGAGGATTTTTTTAAGGCCAAGGTGGCCAATATTATTGAAGTGGCGGATAAGAGTGAACTTGAGACCTTCCTTAAATTTTTGGTGTTGTTGCCGCATCCAGAAAACTATAAAGTACAGGCCGTGGAGGCACTTAGGACCAATATTTCTACTGTTTTTGATGCTATAGCGTTGAACAATCCTTATCCTGCTCTTTATTTTAATGAACAGCAATGGAACCAAATGTACCTTAAGGCTGCATTTATGCAGCAAAATCTCAATGAAATAGTGCAGGTAGAACAACGGGGAAACAAGGAGCTTACAAGAATTATTTCGGATTACGCCCATGAGCGTTGGGCGGCATCAAGGGAAATAGATCCCTGCTTTTGGAGGCCAGTGAGCAATTTTATGAACGAAAAACTCTTAAAGGACATGAAAAGATTATTTTCGAGCGAAAATATTGCCGAACGAAAAGCTGCCGCTCTTTGTTGTTACCACTCCAATTCCACTGAAGCGAAGGCATTGTTGACAGAATTTCCTGCGCTTGTAAAAGGAATCGAAAATGGTAGTATTACTTGGCAGAACCTTAAAGAATAGTGTTACATTTTAAAAATAAAAAGAGCGGCTCAACGGTAACATTGAGCCGCTTTTTTTATTGGATGTTGTTAAGTCTTTCTTCTTATATGAATTGATCTATCCGGCAATTTTAAGAGCTTCATCTTTGGGCACATGTGGCATAGGCGCCATTGGTGTTGCGTATGCTGGTTTCTTATGGCTAATCTCTTTTTTTAATAAACTGGAGCGTTTGGTAGATAGGTCCGATACTGGAACCGCAGCACCTCCTCTGGTATATTGTTTAAGATATAGTACAAGGTAGGATGTAAATTGGTGGGATGGATTTTTTGGCCTTTACTCCTGGCAGCATACTGGCATGAACTTAGTATGGCCTAATATCGGCAGAAACTAAGAACGTTTATGACAGAAGCACTCACTTTAATTCAGATATTTATAAGATGTGCATTTCCATTTTAAAAGGCCCAACTTGGAATAGGGTAATGATGGTCCATAGTCGTCTTTTTTTACTGGTTTATATAAAATTCTTTTCAAATGATTTAAATTGCTGCATTATTGTAAAGAATTCTACATTTTAGGCAAAAAAAGTATTTATAAATGTATAATTTGTTTTTGGTTGAGGTGTTTTTCAGATTTGAAGGTTACAATTGAATCTACATTTGCGACACCTTGATCAAAGAATAGTATTTAATTAATTGAATTTTATGGATAATATTTTAAAGTTGGTAATGGGACTTATCCTAGTTTGTATTCTAGGCTCCTGTACCTCCAAGGAAACCAAATTATTGGTGTTTAGTAAAACGGAAGGATTTAGGCATGGATCCATTGAGGCAGGAGCAGAGGCATTGAAAAAATTGGGTACAGAAAATGGATTCTTGGTCGACACAACCGAAGATGCGACCTATTTTACCGAAGAAATATTAAAGCAATATTCCGCAGTTGTATTTTTAAATACTACTGGCGATATATTAAATGAGGTGCAACAGGCAGATTTTGAAAGATATATTCAAGCTGGTGGGGGATTTATGGGAATCCATGCGGCTACGGATACGGAGTACGGTTGGCCTTGGTACAATAAATTAGTGGGCGCCTATTTTAAGGGGCATCCTAAAATTCAGGAGGCAAGGTTGAATATAGTGGATAAAAATCATCCAGCTACGAAATCTATGTCCGATACATGGATGAAGACGGACGAATGGTATAATTTTAGGGATATCAACCCAGCAATAAAGGTATTGATAGAAATTGACGAGACCAGTTATGAGGGAGGGGAAAATGGGGAACACCATCCCATATCCTGGTATCACGAATATGACGGGGGAAGATCTTTTTATACGGAAATGGGACATACCGATGCCACTTTTGAAGATACGGATTTTTTAAATCACATTTTGGGCGGTATTACCTATGCAGTCGGGGATGCGGTATTGGATTACAGCAAGGCAAAGACCGAAAGGATTCCTGAGGAAAACAGGTATGTTCGCAAGGTGCTCGATTTTAACCTGAACGAGCCAATGGAAATTGAAGAATTACCGGGTAGAGGGATATTGTTCGTTGAACGCCGGGGTGCCTTGAAGCTTTATGATTTTAAGGAGGAAAAAACGAAACAGCTGGCCCAATTGGATTTGTTTTATGGTAATGAGGATGGTTTGTTGGGTATAGCGGTTGATCCCGATTATAAAAAAAATAATTGGATTTACTTATTCTATTCCGCTCCAGGAGATAAAAGCGAACAACGGATTTCAAGATTTACTTTGGTGGGTGATTCCTTGGATTTTGCCTCTGAAAAAAATCTATTGACCATTCCAACAATGCGTAAATGCTGCCATAGTGGGGGGGCCTTGGAATTTGGTCCCGATGGTAATTTGTTTATTGGTCTGGGGGACAACACTAACCCTTTTGAGTCTTCCGGTTTTGCTCCGATAGACGAACGGGAAGGTAGGGCATTATGGGATGCGCAAAAATCGGCGGCCAATGCCAATGATCTTAGAGGAAAGATATTGAGAATTAAACCAGAGGACGACGGAACCTATTCCATTCCTGAAGGGAATCTTTTCCCAGTAGGTACTCCTAATACTAGACCGGAAATATATGTAATGGGGTCTCGTAACCCTTTTAGATTTTCTATAGATAGTGAAACAGGGTATCTATATTGGGGAGATGTTGGTCCAGATGCCGGTAAGGGCGATCCCAATCGGGGACCACATGGTATGGGTGAATTTGATCAGGCTAGAAAAGCTGGGAATTGGGGATGGCCCTATACCCGCGGCAATAATCAGGCATATAATGATTATGATTTTACCACCGAAACCCCAGGAAAAAAGTTCGATCCTACCAAATTGATCAACGATTCTCCCAATAATACGGGTATCAAAGAGCTTCCTCCCGCACAGGAATCAATGATATGGTTTTCCTATGGTGCTTCGGAAGAATTTCCATGGTTGGGCTCTGGAGGAGTTAACCCTATGGCGGGCCCAATTTATCATACTTCCAACTATCCCAATGCTACCAATAAATTTCCAGAGTATTTTGAGGATAAGGTTTTATTGTATGAGTGGATGAGGGATTGGATCTATGTGGTAACTTTAGATGAAGATCACAACTATGTAAAGGCAGACCCTTTTATGCCCAATAACGAGTTTTCCCATCCGATGGATATGCTTTTTGCTTCTGATGGCAACCTTTATGTCCTTGAATATGGCCAAAAATGGAATTCCCAAAACATGGATGCCCGTTTAAACAGAATTAGTTATGTTGACGGTAACCGCAAGCCGGTTTCCCGAATTACCTCGGATAAAATGGTTGGTGCCCAGCCATTTACCGTAAATTTTTCAGGGAGTACCTCCGAGGATTTTGATAAGGACAAATTGCAATACGAATGGTATTTTAATTCGGATGAGGTACAGGATACGGCTATGGAGCCTAGTTTTACCTTTAATGAACCCGGGAATTATACGGTTCGTTTAAAGGTAACCGATGAAGCAGGAAACACGGATACATCCACCCACAAAATATTGGTAGGCAATGATATTCCTGAAATAAAAATTGAATTGGATACCAAGAACAGAACGTATTGGGATGGACTTAAAGTGGCCTATAAGATTGTTGTGACCGATAAACAGGATGGTAGTACCCTTGAGGGTACCATTGATCCCAAGGATGTAAAAGTCACCTTTGATTATATTCCGGAAGGTGAGGATATGGTTAAGGCCACCATTGGGCATCAACAGAACACCATACCCGAAGGTAAATTAATTATGGAGGATACGGACTGTAAGGCCTGTCATGCCATTAATGTTAAGGTCAATGGGCCTTCATATGAGGAAATTGCAGCGAGATATTCGGCCAAGGACAAAAATTATTTGATAGATAAAATCATTAAAGGGGGCTCAGGAGTTTGGGGAGAAAGTATGATGTCCGCACACCCCCAACTTAAGGTCTCCGAAGTGGATAAAATAGTAGATTATATTCTTTCTTTGAATTCGGATATTGGGAAAGATGAAAATCTATTGCCTATACAAGGTGAAGTTGGTTTTAATGCCCATCAGGCGAAAAAGAGCCAAGGTAAGTACGTCTTAATGGCTTCGTACACTGATAGGGGAAGTAAGGAGCAGCCTGAATCTTCCCTTTCGGTTAGAGATCAAATTGTTTTTAAATTTCCGAAGTATGAAGGAGCCAATGCTGATGAAAAAAGTGGGGGATTGAGTAATTGGGAGGTGGAAGGAGACCAGGTAGTTGGATCCATTAAAAATGATTCCTATTTAAAATTCAACGACATTGGCTTGGAGGGTTTAAAAAATATAGAGTTGTTCATGTATTTTGGGGCCGACTATCCGTACGAGGGCAAAGTAGAAATTAGGGAAAATAGTCCTAACGGTAAATTGATCGGGGAAAGCTCCCTAAAATATTTTAACAAGGAGAAAGGGGCAAAGAAGAACTATCTTATCCCGGTAAAGCCTAGCAAGGATTTTGATGCCCTATGCCTGGTTTTTAAAGGTACAGGTGACAAGGAACAAATAATAGCCAATTTTAACGCTATGATATTGAAATATTAAAGCGGTTATTGCGCTAAATATAAATTGAATTCTTTAGTGTTAAGCTAAAGTTGGTAGTTTGGTTTTCTGTTAAAACACTTTTAAAATGGGCTTGTTATATTCGTTATGACCCATTAATTAACTAACTTTATCGGTTAGAGTTGCCTTCAGAATAGGGATTTTTACAATATTTGGTTTATGTTCTTAAAGGCAGGTAAAACATTTGAATATTAGAAGCGTTTATCAATTAAAGTATACAATATTATTATGGAAGAGAAAATGATGATTATTGACCCACATGTACACATGTCCTCCAGAACAACGGACGATTATGAGGCAATGGCGGCAGCAGGTGTAGTGGCTATTATAGAGCCTTCATTTTGGCTGGGACAACCGCGTACACAAGTAGGGTCGTTTCAAGATTATTACAGCAGCCTTGTGGGGTGGGAGCCTTTTAGGGCCAGTCAGTTTGGGATACATCATTATTGCACTATAGGGTTAAATTCCAAGGAGGCCAATAATGAAGCCCTGGCCGAACAGGTAATTGAATTATTGCCGTTGTACGTGCACAAGGAAAATGTAGTAGCCATTGGTGAGATTGGTTATGACGATCAGACCCCAGCCGAGGATAAATATTTTAGAATGCAGTTGGAGTTGGCCAAAGAATTGAATATTCCCGTACAGATACATACCCCGCATAGGGATAAAAAGTCGGGAACCTTAAAAAGTATGGAAGTTTGTTTGGAACATGGTCTTGATCCGGGTATGGTTGTTATTGATCACAATAACGAGGAAACTGTTAAGGATGTATTGGATCGCGGTTTTTGGGCTGCATTTACGATTTATCCAAAAACCAAAATGGGGAATGAAAGAATGGTGGAGGTAGTAAGAAATTTTGGAAGCGATCGTATTATTGTGGATAGTTCTGCGGACTGGGGCGTTAGCGATCCTTTGGCAGTGCCAAAAACAGCCTCCCTGATGCTGAAAAGGGGAATAGCCAAATCGGATGTGGTTAAAACCTGTTACCAAAATGCATTGGATATTTTCGGAAAAAATGGTAAAATGAAGGAATCCGATTGGTTAAATCCACAAGGCATCAATCAAACCAAATTATATAATGACAATAGTGTTTTGCGAGGGCAGGAGCCTAAGGTTGATTCGGATAAAATAGTATAATGAATCCTGTATTGAAAGGATATTTAAGGCTCGCCAGACCTGCAAATTTACCTACAGCTGCTGCCGATGTTTTGGCAGGTGTGGCTATTTCGGGCGTATTTATGGGGGTTTCCCTTAATGCGGATTGGAATTTGTCCATTTTAGGGGATTTAGCTTTGTTGGTGTTTTCCTCCGTGTTCCTATATGCAGCTGGTGTTGTTCTCAATGACGTCTTTGATCATAAATTGGACAAAACAGAGCGCCCGGAAAGACCTATTCCTTCCGGATTAGTTTCTGTGCAAGCGGCCGCAATATTTGGAGGTGTACTAATGAATTTGGGGGTTCTATTTTCGTTTTTGGTAGGCTCTGTAAGTGGAATGGTAGCCGTTTCTTTAGGACTTTCCATTCTTTTGTATGATGCCTTGGGGAAACATCATTCTTTCTTTGGTCCACTTAATATGGGGGTTTGCAGAGGTTTAAATTTACTTCTAGGGGTGTCCATTTTGGGTGATTTCAGCAATTGGGTATATTTTGTTTTGCCAGTATTATATATTGCAGCTATAACCCTTATTAGTAGGGGAGAAGTACACGGTAATAATAAGAGCCATATTATTTTTGCAGGGGGATTGTACAGTGTTGTGATTTTGGGAATTGTTGTTCTTTTTTCAACCTCAGGGCTTAATTTATTGGAGGCAATTCCATTTTTAATACTGTTCGCTTTTTTAATATTTAGGCCTTTATTGAAGGCGTATGCAGAGAATTCGCCCAAAAACATTAAAAAGGCTGTGATGGCCGGGGTGATTTCTATCATTGTTTTGGACGCAACCTTGGCCGTAGGGTTTTCCTATTGGTGGGTAGGGTTGCTTACACTATTACTACTGCCCTTATCTATTTTTTTATCAAAACTGTTCGCAGTTACCTAACGTTTTAAAGTATGTCACATTATAAACCAATAGAGCAATCCTTTAAAGTATCTTATGAGTATAAGCTCCATTTTACGGAATATATTTTTAAGTTGGATAATCCCTTGTTCAGGGATATTATTAGTGGGTATAACAAAAAGGGAGATGTAAAAGTTCTTTTTGTAATAGACAGTGGTGTACAGGACGCCCATCCAAATTTAAGCTCCGATATTGCATCCTATTGCGTAAAAAATAGTTCAGTGGTACATCTAACGGAACAAATTGTGATTACGGGCGGGGAACAGTGTAAGAATGATTACCACAATGTGGAGCGTATATTGAACGCTGTAAATGATAACCGAATTTGCAGGCACTCTTTTGTTGTGGCAATTGGAGGAGGAGCCATCATTGATATGGTAGGATATGCCGCTGCCATAGCTCACAGGGGGGTGAAATTGATAAGAATACCTACCACTGTACTGTCCCAGAACGATTCGGCCGTAGGGGTGAAGAATAGTTTTAATATTTTAGGCAAAAAGAATTTTTTGGGGACTTTTGCTCCAGCTTATGCCATAATAAACGACAGTAATTTTTTAACCACCTTAGAGCAGCGCGATTGGATTTCTGGTATAGCGGAGGCGGTAAAAGTGGCATTGATCAAGGATGCGATATTCTTTGATTTTATTGAGGAGAATAGTACACTTCTTCGGGCACGTGATATGGAGTCCATGGAGTACTTGATTTATCGCTGTGCGGAGATGCATATGGAGCATATTGCCCAAGGGGGGGATCCTTTTGAAAGTGGATCTTCCAGACCTTTGGATTTTGGTCATTGGGCAGCCCATAAATTGGAATATATGACCAATTACCAATTGCGTCATGGTGAGGCTGTTGCCATTGGTATGGCCTTGGATTTGGTGTATGCCCATTTTATAGGGTTGATAAGTAAGGAGACCCTGGACCGCATTTTGAAAGTTCTGGAACAAATTGGGTTCGATTTACATATCCCTATTCAAAAGGATAGTGATCTGGATGATTTGTTGAACGGCATTCAGGAATTTAGGGAGCATTTGGGCGGGGAACTTACTATTACCTTGATATCAAAAATAGGTGCCAAACACGATGTGCATGAAATTGATATTTCCACCATGGGAAAAGCAATTGTATGGTTAAACGAAATGTACAAACCTAAAGTAACCAATACCTCATGTTAATACAAAACAAATATCATCTTAGCTATTGTAGCAACATTCATCCTGGTGAAGATTGGGAGCAGACCTATAATAGCCTAAAAACATATCTACCTAAAATAAAGAAGGAAGTTGCGCCGGAATCTCCTTTTGGTATTGGACTGCGTTTGTCCAATGTAGCAAGTTTGGGGCTTAATGAAGGTAGTAATTTGAAGGATTTCAAGGATTGGTTGGACCGTAATCAATTCTATGTTTTTACCATGAACGGATTCCCTTATGGGAATTTTCATAACGAAAGGGTAAAAGATATGGTACATGCCCCGGATTGGACCACCCAAGAAAGATTGGATTATACCAAGCGACTTTTTGATCAATTGGCTTTTTTGATTCCTGAAGGTATTTCGGGAGGTATTTCTACTTCGCCTGTTAGTTATAGGCATTGGCATACTTCCGATGAGGCTTTGGACAAGGCCTTTGCAACGGGAGCCGAAAGTATGGCGGAGATTGTTTTACAGTTGGTAGAAACTGAAAGGAATACCGGTAAGCATCTTCATATGGATATTGAGCCGGAACCAGATGGTATGATAGAGAATAGCGATGAGGTTCTTTATTTTTATGATACCTATTTGATTCCCATAGCCACTCAAAAATTGATCGCAGTTTTGGGGTGTAGCAAGGAAACGGCCAAGGATTTAATTCTAAGACATATAACTGTTTGTTATGACGTGTGCCATTTTTCCCTAGCCTATGAGGAACCGGAATATACATTGGTAAAATTTAAGAAAGCTGGGATAAAGGTTGGTAAAATACAGGTGAGCTCGGCACTTAAAATTCTTTTTAAAGAGGGTGATAATGAGGCTATATGGCACTCGCTAAGTCAGTTTAACGAGCCCACCTATCTACATCAAGTCACCGAAAAGATTGGCGATAAAGTGGTGACCTATAGGGATTTGCCCGAAGTTTTGGAGCAGCGCTCCAATGCCAAAGAGCTAAGGTCCCATTTTCATGTACCCATTTTTTTGGAAAGGTACGATCATTTATTTTCTACCCAGGACCAGATACTTAAAGTGTTGGAATACCTTAAGAAGGATCAATTTTCGGATCAATTGGAGATAGAGACCTATACCTGGGATGTCTTGCCGAAAGATCTCAAAACCGAACTGTCCAATTGTATTGTCCGTGAAATTGAATGGTTAAAGGGTAAAATTTAAGGCATGAAGAAAACCGTAGTGTTAAATATTGTAGGATTAACGCGGGGATTGATAGGGGAGCACACACCCTTTATTAAATCTTTTTTGGAAAGAGGTGCTTCGGCAACTATTACACCACAATTGCCTGCGGTGACCTGTTCTGTGCAGGCCACCTATTTAACTGGAAAAACCCCATCTGAACACGGTATTGTTGGTAATGGTTGGTATTTTAAGGAAGAACACGAGGTAAAGTTTTGGCGTCAATCCAATAGCCTTATACAATCCGAAAAAATATGGGACAAACTTAAAAAGCTGGACAGCAATTTTAGCTGTGCCAATATGTTCTGGTGGTACAATATGTATTCCAATGCGGATTACAGTGTTACCCCTAGACCTAATTATTTGGCCGATGGAAGAAAGATCCCGGATGTGTATTCCTATCCGGCGGAACTTCGGGACCATTTACAGAATGAATTGGGAACATTTCCGCTATTCCATTTTTGGGGGCCGAAAACCTCTATAAAATCCAGTCAATGGATAGCGGACGCCAGTTTAAAAACGGATGTTTTGCATGATCCCACCCTCACTTTGGTCTACCTGCCGCATTTGGACTACAATATGCAACGCTACGGGACCGATTTAACCAAAATTTCAAAGGATCTAAAGGAGATCGATGATGTAGTTAAGCAATTGGTGGAATATTATGAAACCAAATCGGCCCATATTATTCTACTCTCGGAGTATGGGATTACCAATGTGAACAATCCCATCCATTTAAATAGAAAGCTCAGGCAAGAGGGTTACCTTGATATTCGTGTGGAAAGGGGACTGGAATTGTTGGATGCTGGAGCCAGTAAGGCGTTTGCCGTTGCGGACCATCAATTGGCCCATGTATATGTAAAGGATAAGGAGGATTTGGATAAGATCAAGGCTATTTTAAAAGGTCTTAAAGGGGTTGAGCAAGTACTTTCAGGAAGCGAAATCAAGGGTCTGCAATTGGATCATGAACGTTGTGGAGATTTGGTAGTGATAGCGGATAAGGATTCGTGGTTTACTTATTACTTCTGGTTGGATGATGAAAAGGCGCCTGATTATGCTAGGATGGTAGACATTCATAAAAAACCAGGATACGACCCAGTGGAGATGCTAACAGATCCCCAGGATAAATTCTTGATGCCAAAGGTTATTTGGAAGTTGTTGAAAAAGAAATTGGGTTTCCGAACGGTAATGGATATTATTCCCTTAGACGCCACTTTGGTTAAAGGATCACATGGCAGGATGCCCGAAGATCCCAAAGATCACCCAGTTTTGATAACCAATAAAAAAAGTGCTTTGTTAAAGGACAATGTGTTGGCAACGGAGGTGTACGGTATTATAGAAAACCATCTTATTAATTCATAACATGCGACTTTTTTCCAAGATATTTTCGGGAGTATTTACCATATTGTTTGTTTGGGCGGCATTGGTCCAGTATAACGATCCGGATGCCTTTATGTGGTATATCATATATGGAATAGCCGCAGTGGCTTCATTTTTATTTTTCCTTGGTAAATTAAATTTATTGATTCCAGTTGTTCTTGCCTTTGCTTACTTAATTGGGGCGTGGATTTTCTGGCCGGATCACTTTGAAGGAGTTTCAATAGGTGGTGGAAATATAGATAATATAGAACATGCCAGGGAGTCCTTGGGGCTCCTAATCAATGCCTTGGTAATGTTGTTTTATGCTTGGAGGGTTAAGGTTGTAAGGGCGCTAAATATCTAAATCGAACTCTTTTCTCAAAAGATCGATAGCCGGATTTTTCTCCCTTAATTTTAGATACTTTTCTTCCGGGGTAAATGCAAATTTCTTGGCAGTGGCCTCGTTTACAGTTATTCGCAGTTGTATAAAATGATTATTGAGTTTTAGCTTTAAATACTCCATTAGATCGTACTTTTCCCGCTCAATTTCCTTTTTCATGGTGCCATTTGGTAATTCTATCCAAATGGTGAAATTATCGGTAAGCTTGGGTACATCAGAATGCAGGTTGGATGCCAAAATTTTCCGTCCATCATTATCCAAAATGTCAACAAAATCTGCCCAATGTTTTTGCATTTCTTCCTCTGTAAAATTAGCTTTGGGAAGGTTGCTTTCGTCAATAACATCCTCTTTTTTGTTCAGTTGATGTTCTTTTTTAGCCTTTAAGCTGGACAGCGAAAGACCAGAGACCCTCCTTTCGGTAGATTTTATGTTGATTTTGGTCCTAGGTGCAGGATTTGATTCCTGGGCAATATTTGCGGCTCCGTTACCTTCATTCCTTAGGGGCTTTTGGGTAGTGTTGGCAGGAGAAGATTGATTTTGGACAGTTTGTTCCTGTACGATGGCCCTTTCGGTATTGGGCGCATCGGGATTGATGGTTTTTACCTCCGATTGGTTGGATTTTATTTCTTTCCCTTCCGAGGTGGGGCGACTAACCCTATAAAAGGAGGCAGGGATTATAAAATCTGGTTTGTTACGACCATTCCCTAAGGATTCAGACTTTTTTTTTTCTCCATCAAAATCGATAGAGGCTAATTTCATTAAGGTCAATTCAACAAGAAGACGCTGATTTTTACTGGACTTGTACTTTATGTCGCAATCGTTTGCCAAATCAATCGCTGATAATAAGAAGCTACTAGTAGTATTTTTGGATTGTTCGCTATAGTGTTTCTTTGCCTCCTCCCCAACTTCTAGGAGTTCAATAGTGTTTTGATGCTGGCATACCATTAGATCCCTAAAATGTGAAGCCAGGCCACTTATAAAATGGTGTCCGTCAAAACCCCTGGCCAAAGTTTCATTGAAAAGTATCAATAGGCCGGGAATATCGTGTTTTAGAATAAGATCTGTAGCAGCGAAATAGGTGTCGTAATCAAGAACGTTCAAGTTCTCGGTTACGGCTTTCCTGGTCAATTTTTTGCCAGAGTAACTCACGACCCTGTCAAAGATGGATAGGGCATCGCGCATAGCGCCGTCTGCTTTTTGGGCTATAATATGAAGCGCATCGTCCTCAGCCTCTATTTCTTGGTTCTCCGCAATATATTTAAGGTATTCGGCGGCATCCTTAACGGTGATGCGCTTAAAATCAAATATCTGACAGCGAGATAGAATTGTAGGGATAATTTTATGCTTTTCAGTTGTGGCCAATATAAATATGGCATGGGCAGGTGGCTCTTCAAGCGTCTTTAAGAATGCGTTAAAGGCGGCCTGGGACAGCATGTGCACCTCGTCAATAATATATACCTTATATTTTCCAACCTGGGGGGGTATGCGTACTTGACTTGTAAGCTCCCTTATATCATCTACCGAATTATTGGATGCGGCATCCAGCTCAAAGATGTTAAAGGCATAGTCCTCGTCTTCGTCCGTTCTACCATCTTGGTTGATCTGCTTTGCCAGAATACGGGCGCAAGTAGTTTTTCCTACACCTCTAGGACCAGTAAACAATAGTGCCTGAGCCAGGTGATCGTTGTCTATGGCGTTGGTCAAGGTGTTGGTAATAGCCTGTTGCCCAACAACATCCTTAAATGTTTGGGGCCTGTATTTTCGTGCGGATACTATAAAAGGTTCCAAGGCTATTAACTTATATTCGGTGTAAAAATAATACGCCGATGGGTGAAGTACAAATATAAAAATAGCATTGCATTAAAGGGCCTATTTAACTTTCTTTAGTACTTTATTTATCAACAATTGAATTACCTTTGTATCAGCAGGTCGCCTTATCGCTCCCCGCGTTCCGTGGGGGGAGGAAAGTCCGGACACCATAGTGCAGTATAGCGGGTAACGCCCGTCCATTGAGAGATGAGGACAAGTGCAACAGAAAGTATGTACAGGTTATGCTGTAGTGAAACCAGGTAAACTCTATACGGTGCAACGTCATGTAAATCAGTGTTTGAGGGCTGCACGCCCGAGCTGAAGGGTAGGCGGTTGGAGCCAAAGGGTAACTTTTGGCCTAGATAAATGATAAGGAGGCCCTGAAATTATTCAAGGCCAACAGAATCCGGCTTATGACCTGCTTTTTTTTAATGAGACAGTATTTGCACAGCAAATACGTAGTCGAATTGATGCCGCCTCAGGCGGTATCCTTTTGATTAATGTAATCCGGGGTATGAATTCTTACGAATACTGCCGCTTCAGGCGGTATCTTGTTGACGAATGTCGTCCAGGGAAGATTCTTTAAATTAATGCCGTCCTAGGTGTTGTAATTAGAGCTTAATACCACCCCGAATGATAAAATGTCTACCTAACCCTACCTTCTGTGGTATCTTTTCAATGTAATTGGGTCCTATAATACTATAGTTATTCTTCAGTCCATTCGAAAAAACTAAAAACACTGCCACCATATCTTCTTTGGTTAGTGAAATGCTCCAAATGTGATAGATCGGTATGTTTGGAATGCTCAATGATCAAAACACCATTCTCTAGCAGTAACTGCTTTTCAAATACCAGTTTGGGAATAGCAGCGAATTCTTCAGGTGACAGATCGTAGGGCGGATCGGCAAATATAATATGCGCTTTTACAGAGTTGGTCTGCAAATATTGAAAAACATCTTTCTTGATGGTCGTTATGGGGAAGTCCATTTCCGAGGATGTTGCCGTAATAAACTTGATACATCCAAAGTCCGCATCTACTGCGGTAATATTTTCAGAGCCTCTAGATGCAAACTCGTAACTGATATTTCCAGTCCCGGCAAATAGATCCAATACGCTTACCTCGTTAAAGTAATATTGGTTATTGAGTATATTAAAGAGGGCCTCTTTAGCCATATCGGTTGTGGGGCGGACAGGGAGCTTTTTGGGGGCAGTTAGTCTTTGGCCTTTGTTTTTACCAGATATAATACGCATTAAAGAGTGTTTAGTAGTGTAAAATCTATGGTTTCCTTGTCCGATCCCCCAAAATGATAAAATGAAGTGTTGGAGGGAACGAAAATGGAAATTTCCCTTATGTATTGATGGCACATATTGTATAGTTCGTCGCCTTCCTCAATAGATCCAAAAAGTTTGAGTTTAGTGGTTTCTGTATCCAATTTTAATTGTTCCAAGGTGAATAATAGATAGTAAATAAAATCCTCCTTGGTAGCAAAACTGAAGTTATTGTATAGGATCAATTTTTTGTTTGAAATTACGGCAATGTCCATATGTCCCTCTATGAGATGAACATAACATATGGGTTCGCTTTGGTTTCCATGGTGGTTTGTCAAGGTTTGGATCATGATTGTTCCATGGTGCATAAATTCAAATTCACCGAAAAGGTCGTATATATAATTGTTTATATTCATAAAGGGAACATAAACGTTTACCATATCCAGATTTTTGATTTCATCATATTCCAGATGGTCGTTTGCTAGGATTTTGGCATTGAATTTTAGGTAATTGGCCAGTTCATCTTCGTTGAAAAGTGCCTGTGGTACTAAGCTGAAAAGATTGTTTCTATGTATTACAACGACTTCTGAAAACTTTACATCCCTTATTTTATTTTTCTCAAAAAGTTGCTTTATTTCCTTTTGAACGGCATATGGGGTAAGTTCATTTTCAAACAACATCCTTTCAGAAGCAAGAATGGTGTTGGAAAGTGTGTCCAGGACACAAAAAGAAAGTCCATTCAAGCTAACTTGAATGGACAATTTATGATATTCCGATTTAGAATTTTCTAAAATGTTATTGGTCGTTTCGTTTGTCATATATAGATGGCCAATTTCCACTGGTGCTTACCTCGGTCAAAGATCCAACCTTAATTACATTTCCATTTACCTCGTCTACATTGATTTGGCTATTTTCCCTTGCCAACAAAGCTTTGGGTTGGTCATGTAATACAATGTTCTTGCTAACTTTAGCTTCGAAAACTGGAGCTTTGTATCCGCTTTTTTCGATAATGGTCGACTTCATTTCAAATTTTTCGCCATTAGGAGCATATGGTACGTTCATCATTGTCTTAAAACGATCGTCTTTTTTGAATAATGAATCCTTAACAGAAACAGTACCAAGTGTATCTATTATTTTAACTTCTTTCAACATATCGATACCAAAATTCTTGTCGTACTCCAAATAAGAGGAATCTCTCTGTTGGGTAATGGTATATTTACCAGTATCAACAAAACTTACTAGGGACTCAAAATCCTTAGCATATCTACCATTTACAGTTTTATAGGCTTCTTGGGAATTTCTAATGTCCTTCAAATTTGATATTACCTTGGCAAAACGTTCTTGCTTAACTTTCTTAAATTCAATTGGGCCGTTTACAGAATTATATATCATATAACCCAACACGATAGATACTATCCAAAGGAAAATTTGTAAAATGGTCTTCATTTTGTAAGTGTTATTTTATTTAGTGGTTGTCACAAATCTACAATTTTTTTTTAATGGTAAAAGTATTTGACCTTAAAAATACTGATTATCTTTGATGTCCTATGACTTCTATAACCGACGCTACTTTTTTTAAACTACTGACAGACAAATTTCCACATGATCCAACTGCCAAGCAGTCAGTGGCTTTACAAAAACTTGCAAGTTTTGTTTTATCCAAGGAAAAGGATAGTGTTTTTATGTTGAAAGGGTTCGCTGGTACTGGAAAAACTACCATTGTGGGAACTATTGTGACCAATCTTTGGAAGACCACTATGAAGGCGGTTTTAATGGCTCCTACCGGTAGGGCCGCTAAGGTAATGTCCAATTACTCCGGAACACAGGCTTTTACGATTCATAGAAAAATTTATTTTCCCAAAAAACAGAGTGGGGGTGGGGTACAATTCGTTTTATCGCCCAATAAGCATAGAAATACCATTTTTATTGTGGATGAGGCCTCTATGATTCCGGATACTCCCACGGATTCGAAGTTGATGGAAAATGGGTCGCTCCTGGACGATTTGCTAATGTATGTGTATTCGGGACATAATTGTAAACTAATCCTAATAGGTGATACCGCACAGCTTCCTCCCGTGCATTTAAATATTAGTCCGGCTCTGGATGAAAATCAATTAGCCTTAAATTATAATAAGGAAGTTATTAAATTGGAGTTGGATGAGGTAGTGAGGCAGGCAGAGGATTCCGGAATTTTAGTAAACGCCACCAACTTAAGGGAACAGCTGCAATCTGAATTCTTTGATGATTTTAAGTTTTCGGTCAGCCATTATACAGATATCGTTCGCTTGGTGGATGGCAATGATATCCAAGAGGCTATAGACGATTCCTATTCGCAAAATGGTAAAGAGGAAACCGCCATTATAGTGCGCTCCAATAAGCGGGCCAATCTTTACAATGAGAATATTAGGAATAGAATCCTATACCTGGAAAACGAGTTGGCCACAGGGGACTATATGATGGTAGTTAAAAACAACTATTTCTGGCTGAAACCTACTTCCGAGGCCGGTTTTATTGCCAACGGTGATATCATTGAAGTGCTGGAGATATTTGCCATAAAAGAGTTGTACGGTTTTAAGTTTGCAGAGGTAAAGGTGAAAATGGTAGATTATCCTAATCAAAAACCGTTTGAAACAGTCCTTTTATTGGATACCATTATGGCGGAGACCCCATCCTTGTCCTATGATGATGGCAACCGTCTATATCAGGAAGTTATGAAAGACTATGCTGATGAGAAATCCAAATACAAAAAGTTTTTGGCAGTAAAGAACAATAAGTTTTTTAATGCGCTGCAAGTTAAATTCTCTTACGCCATTACCTGTCATAAGTCCCAGGGCGGGCAATGGAATACTGTCTTTGTTGAACAGCCGTATTTACCGAACGGAATAGACAAAGAATATCTTCGTTGGTTGTATACCGCCGTGACCAGGGCAAAGGACAAATTGTATCTCATAGGCTTTAAGGACGATTTTTTTGTTGATTAGGAATAGCCTAATTTCGCATTAAAGTTTAGGAATATGACTTTTGAGACCGTTTTAAGCATATTTTTAGGTATTGGGCTGGCTGCATCTGTAGGCTTCAGAATTTTTTTGCCTTTGTTTGCTTTAAGTTTGGCCGCTTATTTTGATGTTTGGCAACTAAATGAAAATTGGGAATGGATAGGGACTTTGGCGGCCCTAATAACCTTTGGCGTTGCCACAATGGTTGAAATATTCGCATATTTTATTCCTTGGTTGGACAATTTGTTGGATAGTTTCGCGATACCTATGGCTGCTTTGGCGGGTACCGCCGTTATGGTGTCAACGGCCTCCAATCTAGATCCAGTGATTACCTGGACCCTGGCTATAATTGCGGGAGGGGGAACGGCTACCGCAATAAAAGGAGCTTCGGCTACCGGCAGATTAGCTTCTACGGCCACCACAGGGGGAACGGCCAATCCTGTTATTGGTCTGGTGGAAACGGGAACTGCGGCAGTAGTAACTACAGCATCAATTTTCGCTCCTATTCTTGCTGCGTTTTTGGTCCTTATAATATTGATAGTTATTTATAGGTTATATAGAAAATTTAGACCGGGAACATAATCCAAATTAATTTTAAATAATTATCGTGTGAAATGAGCATGACCCAAAACCGGTCGCAAAATCAATGAAGTTATGCGTATTGCATATGATCGTTAAAAACAATTAATATCCACATATGAAAATCATTGCAATGATACCGGCTCGTTATGCAGCCTCAAGATTTCCAGGTAAGCTTATGCAGGACCTTCAAGGGAAACCGGTAATACAGAGAACTTATGAAGCAGCCGTAAAAACGGGTTTGTTTCAGGAAGTTTATGTAGTTACGGACAGTACTACTATATATGATACCATTACCAATATAGGTGGCAAGGCCATAATGAGTGTAAAGCAACATGAATGTGGAAGCGACCGTATTGCCGAGGCAGTGGAATCCATGGATGTTGATATCATCGTAAACGTTCAGGGAGATGAACCATTTACGGACAGGGAGAGTCTGGCCAGTGTAATCGAAGTTTTTAAGGATGACGTTAAGAAAGAAATTGATCTAGCTTCCTTAATGACTAGAATTAATGATTGGGTAGAGATTAATGACCCCAATACCGTAAAGGTAATAGTGGACAATCAAAATTTTGCCCTTTATTTTTCTAGGGCCCCAATTCCATATCCCAGGTCAAGGGAGTTGGATATACCATATTTTAAGCACAAGGGAATCTATGCCTTTAGAAAAAGTGCATTGATGGATTTTCAGAGATTGCCCATGCTTATTTTGGAGGCCACGGAAAAAATAGAAGCCATTCGATATCTGGAATATGGAAAAAAAATAAAGATGGTAGAAACCAGCGTTTCAGGTATAGAAATAGACACCCCGGAAGATTTGGAAAAAGCAAAGAAGGTATGGAAGTAGATTTTGGCAATATTACAGTGGTGGGTTTTGATGCCGATGATACCCTATGGGTAAATGAAACGTATTTTAGGAATGCAGAAGAAAAATTTGCCAGTCTTTTGGATGGCTATGAAACCAAGAATCAAATAGATCAGGAGCTGTTTAAAACAGAGATCAAGAACCTTGAACTTTATGGTTATGGTATTAAGGGTTTTATGCTGTCCATGATAGAATCTGCCCTGGATCTGTCCAATAATAGAATTTCGCAAGCAACGATTACGGAAATTTTGAATCTAGGGAAGGAAATGTTGTCGCATCCAGTGGAATTATTGGACGGCGTGGAGCAGGTATTGGAAGCATTGAAGGATAAGTATCGTCTAATAGTATTGACCAAAGGGGATTTGTTGGACCAAGAGAGGAAATTGGAAAAATCTGGCCTGTCCCAATATTTTCACCATGTAGAAGTTCTGAGCGATAAAAAAGAAGGAAATTATAAGAATCTACTGGAGCATTTGGAAATTCCTGTGGAGGAGTTTTTAATGATTGGAAATTCTTTAAAATCGGATGTACTGCCAATACTGAAAATAGGAGCAAAGGCCGTACATATTCCCTTTCATACTACTTGGCAGCACGAAGAGGTAAGGATGGAGGAGCATAATAATGATCATCTTACCTTAAGTACTATCTCCGATATTTTAAAGTATCTTAAATAAGTTTATGGACATAAAGAGTAAAAATATCAACACAATTATAAGCCCTGAATTGAAGACGAATTTCAAGAACTTTCCTATGGTGCCGCGCGTTATATTTGGTGCGGGTTGTTTTGGGCAATTGGGAGAGATTTTGTTGCCAAAACGGGTTAATTCCGAGGCTCCATTTATTTTTTTGGTGGACGATGTATTCGAAGGCACCGATCTAATTTCCAGAATACCGTTAATTTTTAATGATCAGATAATATTCATTTCGGCGGACGAGGAGCCAAAAACGGACCAAGTAGATGCTCTGGTCCGTAAAATAAAAAACGATTATGACCATCTGCCTTCCGGAATTATTGGTATTGGTGGAGGCACCTTGCTGGATCTGTCGAAAGCCGTGGCAATAATGCTGACCAATAAGGGCAATGCCTATCAGTATCAAGGTTGGGATTTGGTAAAAAAACCATCCATATATCACGTGGGTATACCCACCATTAGTGGTACAGGTGCAGAAGTGTCCCGGACAACGGTACTATTGGGGCCGGAGAAAAAACTAGGGATAAACTCTGATTATACCACTTTTGACCAAGTGCTTATGGATCCCGATTTAACAAAAGGGGTGCCCAAGGAGCAATGGTTTTATACTGGTATGGACTGTTTTATACATTGTATAGAATCCCTAAATGGTACTTATTTGAATGCCTTTAGCCAGAGCTACGGAGAAAAGGCACTGGAATTGTGTAAAGAGGTCTATTTGGAAGATCTGCAAATGGATGAAGCCAGAAATAAATTAATGATGGCTTCCTGGCATGGGGGTATGAGTATAGCCTATTCCCAAGTTGGGGTTGCACACGCCATGAGCTATGGTCTATCCTATTTATTAGGAGTTAGACATGGAATTGGGAATTGTTTGGTGTTTCAGCATTTGAAGGAGTTCTATCCTGAAGGGGTGGAATTATTTAATAAAATGAAGGAAAAGCACAATATTCAGCTCCCAAAAGGTATCTGTAGTGAACTGACCAATGATGATTTTGAAATTATGACCAATGTGGCCCTTGGCCTTGTGCCGCTATGGGAAAATGCTATTGGAAAGGAATGGCGAACTATAATAACGCCTGAAAAATTAAAGTCGATCTATCAAAAAATATAATCGACCTAAGATGATGATGCTGTATGTTTTGATTAGTGCTGGGTTTTGTGGCACATGTAGACAAGGCGGGTGTTGGTAAATAGGGATATCTCGATCAAGTACAAAAGGCTCCGAATATTTTAAATAATTTTATGGTTTATGCAGACCCTTGCCAAATTTATTTATTTTAAAATTTTAGGTTGGAAATTAGTAGGTTCCTTTCCGCAGGTGGACAAATGTGTTGTAATTGTGGTGCCGCATACCAGTTGGGTCGATTTCTTTTTGGGACTTTTGATTAGGAGGGTTTTGAACGAGGATATCCATTTTATAGGAAAGAAAGCACTGTTTAAACCTCCATTTGGTTGGTATTTTCGCTGGATGGGCGGTGCTCCTATAGATAGAAGCAAAAATATGGATACTGTGAGTGCCATAACCAAAATATTTGATCAAAATAAAAAGTTCAGACTGGCGCTTTCCCCGGAGGGAACTAGGAAAAAGGTTGCGGAATGGAAAACCGGTTTCTATTTTATTGCCAAAGCGGCCGAAGTTCCCATTGTGATGGTAGCTTTCGACTTTGGAAACAAGCAGATTAAAATCTCCAAACCTCAATATCCTACCGATGACAAAGAAAAGGATTTTGCAACCTACAAGGCATTTTTTAAAGGCGTGTTGGGCAAGGTGCCGGAGAATAGTTTTTGAAAATTTCAATGGGCCTAATTTATCAAATTCTGTAAGTTATTCCTTTAGTATTTATAAGAGTTTTAATCGTACTTTTTCCGTAAATATGACCAATTATTAAGTATTAATTTTCAATCATTGTAAGTATCTTAATAGTAATTTCGAGATTGGAATTTTATCTCCAAAATTACGCCCTAGGTAATATTTGATATCCCCTGTTGTTAATTCTATTTTATTGCATTTAAAGCTGGTTGATTGTCTATGATTTGATACCACTTATCGAAATTGTGTACTCTTTTCACAAAATTTAACATTTTATGTTAATATTTATCCCCTCTTATAATTAATCAATAGAGAATATCATTATTAATTGCAATATTGATATTATAGGTTTTTTATAGAGTTAGTTTTAGTAAAAAAATATCCCCCATTTTTTTTGTTATTACATTTAGTTGATTTGCACCCCAGATCTCTATGTGCTTCGCTTGGTTGTGGTCATGACCAACAGGATTTTTATGAAAAAAAATTACCTTAAGAAGTTTTGTTTTGCTCTTAATTCAATTTCACCCAATTGCAACGTAATATGGCTGAAATGGCATTGGTTTTATGAGTACTTCCGTCTAAGGACTGTTGAATCTAAGAGAATAAGCCAAATAGATTTATTGAATCTGATAATATTAAATAATCATTCCACACATAATTTTAATACTCCACATTATGCATAGATTTTTACGTAAACTTATTGGTTTTTTCTTGCCAATTCACCTTGTTCAGTCCAATAAATTGGAAAGAAGGGTAGCAGGGATCCTGCTTGTATTATTATGCTGTAGTTCATCCCTCTTGGGTCAGGTCCAAATAACGACTGATCCGTCCTCACTTACGGTTGCACCTAATGAAACATTTTCAATTACGGTGCAGGTTGAGACCGATCAAAATGCTGATGCGGCCGAAGTACATATGAGTTTTGATCCAAGTATTATAGAGGTTACAAGTATAAGTCTGTCACAGCCCAATCCATTGCCTGTTCAAATCATAGGATCGGAATTTGATAATTCTTTAGGTGTGATCAATTATGCGGCGGGTACTTTTTCAGCCTTTCCCAATTCAGATTTTGATTTGCTCGAAATACAATTTACCGCAATAGCTGAAGGTTCTACGAATTTGGAATTTAGCGGACTTCCTTCAAAAGTTACCTTTGGGGGGCATAACATATTATCTGGTGTAAGTGGATCTACAATTACGGTTGGAGTAACAGATATAATACCTCCGGTTATTACCCTCATCGGAGATGAGGTTGTCAATTTATCGGTTGGCGATGTTTATATTGAACAGGGAGCCAATGCCAACGATGAAACAGATGGTGATATTAGTGAATATGTAACTATAGGTGGAGATGTGGTGGATACCAATACGGTAGGTAGTTATATGGTTACATATAATGTAATGGATGCAGCTGAGAATCCTGCGGCAGAGGTAGTACGTACCGTAAATGTCTCCCAAGTTGTAGTTAATACATATACTATCACTACTAATCCTGGCTTAAACGGGACTATATCCCCATCCACTACGCAGGTCAATCAAGGGGATAATATTATTTTTACTATAACACCGGACCAAGGGTTTGAAATAGAAGATGTTCTAGTAAATGGAAGTTCTGTCGGTCCCGTAGCCTCATATGAGTTCACAGATGTTCAGGCAACTGCAAGTATAAGTGCTACGTTTATAGAAAATGCTTTCCAATTATGTATAGCCAGTGGTAATGATGCACTTACTGCTTTTGGTCGCAATTTCGTTGGAGATCCCGCAACCACGCCACCGACTGGGGCGTCCTTTTTACGGACTGGTGGTAAGGCTTATTTAGGTTATAATGGTGCAATTAGTGGAACATCCACTCCCAATGAACTTTTATTGTTTCAAAAGGAAATTTATGGGGGTAAGGATAGTGCCAACCCTCCATTGATGTATGAGATCCCTGTTCCAAATGGCTATTATCAAGTGGATCTGTACTTCGCCGAGGTATATCATCCTAATGCTGAGGGTAGGGTTTTCGACGTGTTATTGGAAGGAAATGTTATTTTGGATGAATACGATTTGGTAGATCCAATTAAAGACGGTATTTCTGCCAACAAAACGGCTGTTGTCAGGACGTATTATGTTGAGGTTGTTGATGGAAGTCTAAATGTGCAAGTTGGACCTGCGACAGTCGATAATGGAAAAATATCCGGACTGTGCGTTACGGCGACGTCTGCCACAAATGTTCATCCAATAGCCAATATCAGCAATCTTCAATTTGAGGCACTTGCCGCTGTTGCAGAAACCTTGAATATTGTGGATAGTGATCAGTTGAATATTGTATTTAATAACCTGCCAGCCTCCTTAAGTTATAATCCGTCCAACAATCAATTGGAGGGTACTCCTGTGGTCGCTGAGGTAGGTGATCATTTAGTCAACGCCATAATTGATGATGGGGTCAGTGCTCCTGTAACGGCAGAGTTTACTATTACAATTTATCCTTCTGGAACTGATCTTCCTCCTAGTATCGCCGCCATAAATGATATTGAAGTGGCCGAGGGATCAACAGCATCTGCTAATATTGTTGTTTCTGATGATAAAGATGTATTCAATGCCAGTATTGTCATATATGATAAAAGTAATGGAGGAACAAACAATCCTTTATTGCCGTCCACTATTGTGCCTTCTACGGAGTATACCTTTACGGATAATGGCGGTGGTAGTTATGTACTTAATTGGAGTACTGTTCAAGGAGATGGTCGTTCCTATTTGGCCGAAGTCACTGCCGATGATGGTGTTAATCCAGCTGTAAAACAGAGCTTTAATATTAATATTGCCCAACCGATTCCTGCAAATATTTTTGCCAGGACGTTTAGTAATCCTTTGCCATGGTACGGTCCGAATCCCTCGTTGCCATTTACGATTGCAATTGAAGCCAATGCAGCTCAGAATATTGGTTATATAGATGGAGGGGATTTTGCAGAGTATTTAATAGATGTTCCAGCTCCAGGTGTATACGATATAGAGTTCTCGGCGGCAAAGGGCAATGGCGGAACAACGGTTATAACCATTTCCGAAGAAAATGGAGGTGGTTTTTCTGCTGTTGGATCTGCCAATGTTTTATCGACGGGGAACTGGCAGACTTATGCTTCATATTTTACTTCTGTAGACATCAGCAATCCAGGAATCCAGACGATTCGCTTGGATTTTAATGCTGGTGTTAATATTAAGAATTTTGATATTTCCCAGTCGGCCATTGCAGCATGTAATGTGGCTTTTAGGGTAAATGCAGGAGGTCCCATCCAAGGATTATTAGGAGGGGATTTCGAAGCAGATCAATCTGTTGCTGGGGCCGGTGGAACTGCTGGTACAGGAACTCCTTCCCCTTATTACAAGGGTATTGTAGATAAAACCTTTGGCTCAAATGTAGCCTTGGTATCAAACACCACAGGATATCCTGATGCCATTTTTCAAACGGAGCGGCATATAGATGGCGGGGTTTTAATGAACTGGGAGTTTCCAGCTAACGGTACTTACGAAGTAAATATTTTATTCAATGAAAACTGGACTGGAGAAGCCAATCCCGGTAACGCTAGGATTTTTGATGTAGAAATAGAAGGTGATCTGGTGTTGGATGACTATAGACCATCTTTAGCCGCTGGTGGGTTCAACATAGCAAAGGTTGAAACTTTTATCGTTGAAGTTACGGACGGTATTATGAATATCGACTTTAAAAAAGGTAATCAAAATCCATCTGTAAAAGGATTCAGTATTTGTTTAATTTCTGAACCTAACAACACTCCGCCAGTGGTGTCAATAACGGCACCAGCCAATGGAGATCCAGTAATACGGGGGACAGATGTTACCCTTACCGGAACTGCTTTGGATATTGAGGATGGAGACATTTCCAATTTTATCGGTTGGAGTTCAAACGACACTAGATTTACTACAACACCTTTAGACGGAATTGGTTCGGCAATTTCCGGACAATTTGTTACGCCAGGAGTTCAGACCTTGACGGCAACTGCGACAGATAATGGTTCAGAAGTGGGTACAGCCAACGTAACTGTTAATGTTTCCGGGCCCGGTGTGGTTATAGACCTTCCTTTAGAAGCTGCAGAATTGAATTCTACCGATGTAAGATTGGAATGGACAGGAACGGATGTGTTATATGATCTTACAGAGCACTATCATATTTTTGTTAATCCATCGGATATAAATAATATTGATCCTGCAACCCGGATTTCAACAGCTTCACAGATAGGACAGGAATTCTGGGACCTAACAGCTGCAGATGGGATAGTGGATGGACCAAATACCATTGTTCTGGTAGTGGCAGATCCTACTCATGCAGCTTTTGAAAATGTAGAGGCTACGGCTATAGTGAATTTTACGGTAAACCTACCGGACAATATACCACCAGTGATAACACTTCTGGATGTTGATCCGCTTCTAGTGGAATTAGGCTCGTCTTATATTAATTTGGGCGCCAGTGCAACCGATGATACGGATGGTGATTTGACCGATGAAATTGAAATAGGAGGTGATATCGTTGATCCTAATACCATAGGGGAATACGTTATTACATATAATGTTTTTGATGCAGCTGGAAATCCTGCCACAGAGGTAACCCAAACAGTTATTGTATTCGATAGCACTGCACCAGTTATTACATGTCCAGATGATATTGTGACTTCTACTGATCCAGATTTTTGTGGAGTAGAATTAAATCTAACTGGTGTATCCGCCATAGATATGAGTGGAACTATAACTTTTGAGGGAATTAGAAGTGATGGACTAGAACTCACGGAACCCTATGCCTTAGGGGTAACTACGGTATCCTGGACTGCCACTGACGAAACTGGTAATGTTTCTGAGCCTTGTATCCAGACCATAACTGTAAATGATGAGGTTGGGCCTAATTTCGGGTGTCCAGCTAACATCAATGCAACCAGTTTCAATGGTAATCCGGTAGTAGTTGAAATTACTGCACCGCCTGTTTTCGATTCATGTTCACAATTGGATGTTACATTAACAAGTACACGTAATGATGGTCAGGAAATAGACGATGCTTATCCCGTAGGGACTACGCAGATAGAATGGAAGGCTACTGATAATGCTGGCAATATAAGTTCTTGTATACAATCAGTTACAGTTGATTTTACGGCTTCCACCCAGAAAAACATTGAGTCTTTTAGTGTCGAAGGACAGTTTGGACCGGAAATTATTGACGCTTCGTCTGGTACAGTAGGAGTTACCGTTGTTGCAGGAACAGATGTTACTGGCCTTTCACCTAGTATTGGGATTTCGGCAGATGCCACAATAAATCCTTCCTCGGGAACAGTTTTGGATTTTACCAACTCAGTAAATTATACAGTTACAGCTCAAAACGGAACTCAAAAGAATTGGACGGTTACGGTTACTGTTCAAGAAGATAACGAAGATCCGGAAATTATTTGCTTGGGAGATATTAGTATTTCCAATGATAATGGACAATGTGGAGCAGTGGTAGATTACACCGCACCGGTTGGAACGGACAATGTTCCAGGGGCTATTACCAACCTAACCCAAGGCTTGGGAAGTGGGGAGTTTTTCCCTATCGGTACAACTACAGAGGTTTATACCGTTACTGATGCATCAGGAAATACATCTTCATGTAGTTTTACCGTTACCGTACTAGACTCTGAAAATCCAACAATAAGTTGTCCGCAAGATATTGTTATCCAGGTTGCAGAAGGAGTTTCAACTGCCATCGTGGATTTTACGACTCCACTTTTTAGTGACAATTGTCCTAATGCCAATATTCAGCAAACTCAAGGTCTTGCAAGTGGTTCTAACTTTCCACTAGGAACAACATTAAATATTTTTGAGGTTACAGATGCAGCAGGAAACAATCAGACCTGTAGTTTCAATGTAACCATAGAAACTACAGCCCCAGCTTCTCTTACCGTAAATGGATTTACGCTTGTAAATGCGGATACAGATCAGGATATAATGCCATTGACTAATGGTAAATTGATCAACGCTGGAACTTACGCCACCACCAACCTTGCCATCAGGGCCAATGCTACCCCGGATGTGGGTAGCGTAAAGTTATTGCTCAGTGGCACTAAGAGTAGGAATCAAACTGAAAGTGTTGCACCCTTCACATTGTATGGTGATAATGCAACAACTGGCGATTATATTGGTGAGTTGTTTCCTATAGGGAATTATACCCTTACGGCTACTCCATATGCCAATTCAGGATTGAGTGGAAATCAAGGTTTACCAAAGACCATAACCTTTCAATTCACAAATCAGAATCCATTATGTAGTAATTTTGACGCAAGCGTTGGTACTTCTTCTAACCCTAGCGCTTGTAATAGCAACGATGGTTCTATAGTCATCAACACCGTTGGGTTTGTGGGTCCTCTTACATATAATTGGAGCCATAATGCCAATTTAAACACTGCTACAGTTAGTGGATTGAGAGCTGGTACTTATAATGTTACAGTTACCGATGCCAATGGTTGTTCTGAAGATTTGACTGTTACTTTAAATGGACCAACACTTCCTGAAGTAACCTTGGCACCTTTTGCCGATGTACTTATAACAGATAGTCCGTTTGCCCTAACGGGAGGTAGTCCTTCTGGAGGTGTATATAGTGGTACAGGGGTGAGTAATAATTCCTTTAACCCTGCAATAGGAAGTGGAAACTATTCTATAGTCTATACTTATGAAGATGGTAATGGTTGTTCAAACAGTGCCACTCAAACTATTAGAGTGGGTACTCCAATAGACAATGCTTCTGTAATTGTAGTAAATGCCAACACCGATAATGCAATGTTCGCCTTGACCAATGGATTACAGATTGAAAAAAGTACAATAGGAAATACGCCTCTGGGGATTATTTATAATGCGGCCTTGAATCCTGGTAATGTCTCATTTAAGTTGACCGGTCCCATAAATCAGAATAAATATGAAGGGCCATCTGCTCCTTATTCCTTATTTGGGGATATAGGTGTAGATATACAAGGGCAGCCCTTCCCGATTGGGAATTATACCTTGGTAACCTCTACTTCTTCAGGAGTAAGTCAGACAATTAATTTCTCGATTATAAGCGGTCCTCCGGCCAATGTGCCTCCAGTTGTGGCTCTAGCAGGTAACGCAGACAATAGTGTTCCGTTTAAAATTAATTTCTCGAGTGCCGGATCCACTGATAATGATGGAATTATAACTGGGTATTCATGGAATTTTGGTGATGGTAATACCTCAAATCTGCAAAATCCAGCACATACTTACGACTCAGGTGGTATATATAGTGTTAGCCTTACATTAACAGATGATGACAACGCAACTAGTACTAAAAATATTAGTGTAACGGCAATTGATCCTAGTATTAATCAACCGCCAATTGCTGTGGTCACCGCTTCGCCAAATAGTGGAACGGCACCGTTATTAGTCAATTTTTCAAGTAATGGTTCCAGTGATGCGGATGGTAATATCGACTCCTACGAATGGGACTTTGGGGATGGAGTAACCTCTACCCAGAGCAACCCGTCACATACCTATATCACCCAGGGTAGTTTTGTTTGTACTCTTACCGTAAAGGATGACGATGGGGCAATAGGTACAACAAGTGTAAGTGTCAATGTAAATGCACCTAACAGCAATGCGGCACTATTTATATTGAATGCCAATAATGATAGTCAATTATATACTTTAACCAATGGATTGCAGATTTCCAAAACCGATATAGGAGAGACTCCCTTGGGTATCATCTATAACCCTAATCTAAATCCGGGTAATGTTTATTTTACACTTACAGGACCATTAAGTCAGAGTAAGTCCGAAGGACCTTCTGCTCCTTACTCATTGTTCGGGGATATAGGTGTGGATATTCAAGGCAAACCCTTTCCAGTAGGGAACTACACTTTAGTGGCGAGACCATCCGTTGGAACAACCCAAACAATTAATTTTAGTGTTGTAAGTGGACCACCAGGCAATGTTAATCCAATAGCTGTTGCAATAGGCAACCCGGATGCCAACACTGCGTTTAAAATTAATTTTTCAAGCTTAGGTTCAACGGATAATGATGGGAACATTGTTGGGTACTCTTGGAATTTTGGAGACGGAACTACCTCAACTTCCCAAAATCCTTCCCATACCTATAGTTCTGGGGGTACTAAAACAGTAACTCTTTCAGTAACCGATGATGATGATGGAATTGGAACCACAAGCATTCAGGTTATTGCTGTTGATCCTACCGATATCGACAAGGTGGTAAGCTTTACGTTGATAGATGCGGAAAACCAATTTGACCTATTTGATATACAGAATAATATGAATGTAAATGATGGGGAAGGAGTCAATATCAGGGCTAATACGGATCCTGGAATTGTTGGAAGTGTAAAATTTGAATTGTCGGGTACTCTGACCAGAACATGGACAGAGACCAACGCTCCTTACGCCCTTTATGGTGACTTTAACGGTGATTATATACCGACAACTTTCCTAGTTGGATCCTATACCCTTAAAGCAACACCTTATTCTTCGGCAGGGGGCACTGGAAATGCGGGTCAATCGTTGACAATAGTCTTTAATGTGGTACAGTCCGCTTCCACTGCGAAGACGTCGGTTACCTCTATGAACATATTTCCAAATCCGGCTAATGAAAGCGTTACGGTTTCCTTTGATGAGCCAACGCCATTAACCCAAATCTATGTATATGATATTACGGGTAGGTTGGTGAAATTTCTGAAAATGGATGCAAGTGAGAATGTGGAAACTTATCTTCTTGGAGTTCAGGATCTGCCTACAGGATCTTATTTCATAAGAACTATAGATGCAGAAGGAAAGGAATTACAACAACAAATGGCAATAAAGCGATAACCAAGTCCCAAAAAAGATTAAAAAATGGAAAACTTAAATTACATACCATTGATCATAAAAGAAACTTCACTAGTAAGTAGGCTACGAACTATATTTATACTTGGCCTGATGATGGTTCTTTGTCATAACGGCATGAATGCTCAATCTTTCAGCCAGAGTAATCTTAATTTTAATGGTAATGGAGCTGTAAGTCAAGGAACATCTTTGATGTATGGCCCGGATGGAAGGTTGTACGTACTAAACTTAAATGGTACCATTGACATTTATACAGTGCAAAAGAATGCGAGCAATAATTATGTGGTCACGGCATCCGAAAAGTTGCTGGGTGTTAAAAACATTCCCAATCATAACGACGACGGTTCTTCAAATAGTGGTAATAATAGGGAGGCCACTGGTCTCACTGTTGCAGGAACAGCGCTAAATCCAATTATTTATGTTACCTCCAGTGATTCAAGGGTAGGAGGGCCTAGTGGAGATTTAAATCTTGATACCAATTCTGGAGTGATTACCCGACTTACTTGGACGGGAAGCAACTGGAGCGTGGTGGATATAGTTCGTGGACTACCAAGGTCTGAGGAAAACCATGCCACCAATGGATTGGAATTTGCAACTATCAATGGTGTGGATTTTCTAATAGTGGCGCAGGGAGGCCATACAAATGCTGGGTCACCATCTGACAATTTTGCCTGGACCACGGAATATGCCCTATCTGCAGCAGTACTTTCAATAAATCTTGACCTTATAGAAAGTATGCCTATTAAAAACGATGGAAGGAATTATATTTATGATATTCCTACTTTGGACGATCCTACTAGGGCAAATGTTAATGGTATAATTGATCCGGACGCAGCAGGCTATGATGGTGTAGATGTAAATGATCCATGGGGAGGTAATGATGGATTGAATCAGGCAAAAATTGTTATTGGCGGTCCAGTGCAAATATTTTCACCAGGATATAGAAATGCCTACGATTTGGTACTTACGGCCTCTGGGGCCGTGTATGTGACCGATAATGGAGCTAATGGAGGTTGGGGTGGATTTCCCAACAACGAAGGTACGGGCAATGTAACCAATGAATACAATTCAAGTGAACCAGGTAGTAATACAACTATTGGAGGGGAAAAGGTGGATAATGACGACCATTTATCTTTGATTACCACTAATATTCAAGGGTATTCATTTGGTACTTTTTATGGAGGGCACCCGGCACCGATCAGAGCCAATCCAGCCGGTGCTGGACTTTACACCAACCCGTCTGTAAACAATACCAATGGGGCGGTATATAGAACTTTGATTTATGATCCAACTGGTTTAAAAGGAACTGGCTATACAAATAATGCAAGCATAGCCCTACCTGTAGATTGGCCACCAGTTCCAGTAGGTCTTGCTGATGAGGCACAAGGTGACTGGAGAGGGCCTTCAACTCCAAATCCTGACGGCCCAAACGATGCTATTGTAACTACCTGGGGCAATAATACCAATGGTATTGACGAATATACCTCCACGATATTCACTGGTTCGGAAAGTATGGTGGGCGATCTGATCGCTGGTCATAATAACGGCATTTTAAGAAGGGTGCAATTGGAATCGGACGGAAGTCTAAAAACATTAACCAATACTTTTGCATCTGGTCTTGGGGGTAATGCCCTGGGTATTACATGTAATGGGGACAATGATCCTTTTCCTGGGACCATATGGGTGGCGACATTTAATGGTACCATAAAAATTTTAGAGCCACAACCTGAGGTTGTGTGTTTGGACCCCTCCGATGACTCATATGATGGGTTGGCAGATACCGATCAAGACGGTTACACCAATCAAGATGAAGTTCAGAACAATATAGACCATTGTAACGGGGGATCACAGCCAAATGATTTTGATAAAGCGGCAGGTGGAGTTTTGGTTTCTGATTTGAACGATAATGACGATGATAACGATGGTATTATAGATGCTAATGACCCATTTCAATTGGGTAATCCATTGGATAATGGTTCTGATGGATTTGATTTACCAGTGCTGAACGAATTATTATCCGATAATTTAGTTCTAGGTGGTTATTTGGGTCTTGGATTAACAGGTCTTATGAATAATGGTGCCCCCAATCCGAACTGGCTAAATTGGTTGGATGTAGTTGGTGCCGGCCCAAATCCAAATGATATTTTAGGTGGGGCAACAGGCGCTATGACCATGCAGATGACTTCGGGAACGGCATTGGGTACGACCAATAATCAGGAAAAGGGATTCCAATATGGTGTCAACGTAGATCAATCCGTTAACTCATTCACCGTTGTTGGCCGATTATTTAATTTTTCCGATCCTACCCAGCTTTATGGTTCCAGTGCCCCATCGGGCGGTGAATTGGGAATATTTATAGGGGATGGAACTCAAAGCAATTATATTAAGGTTGTCCTTACCCAGAACGGGGTTGTAGCCTTACAGGAGATCAATGATGTGCCCCAAACCCCTCTAACGGCTACAATCGCAACAGGAAATAGACCTTCCAATGATGTTGTTTTTTCATTCAATATTAATGCCGTTACCGCGGCAGTAGAAGTTTTGTACAGTCTTGATGGTAATCCCCCAATTTCCTTAGGGACCATTGCGGCATCTGGGACAATAAAAACAGCTATACAACAATCGTCTACCATTTTAGCGGTAGGTTTAATAGGAACCTCCAATGCAGCTGGAGAAGAGGTAGAAGGAACATGGGATTATTTGAATGTTACAGGAAGTCAACCTACTATATCCCAGCCTTTGGCCAATTTGGATAAATTGATTAGTTCTCCAGATCAAAATATTGATCTTAACGATTATTTTGGAGATGACCAAGGGGTCGGAAATTTGACTTATACTGTTGAAAATAATTCCAATCTTGCAATTGGGGCCACTATTTCGGCCAATATACTGACCTTAACTTATCCGGATACTGAGGCAAGTTCAAATATTACCATTCGGGCCACAGATTCCAATTTGTTGTATGTGGATCAAATTTTCACGGTTAATGTCACCGAGCAACCGGCAGTTTTGTTTAGGGTGAATGCCGGTGGAGCTACCATTACCGCCACAGATGCTCCCAATCCCAATTGGGCAGGAAACGATGTGGTAGGTGCTTCAGGAGGGACTAATTTTAGTGTTAACACTGGAAATATTTCTACCCATAATATTGCAGGTAGACATTCTTCCGTTCCATCTTATGCGCCTCAGGAGATATTTGCGAAAGAACGATGGGATCCAGCAGGGCTTCCTGAAATGGAATGGACCTTTAATACAGGCAACGGGACTTTTACCGTAAACCTATATATGGGAAATGGGTACGATGGTACTGGAGCTCCGGGGCAGCGAGTGTTCGATGTTAAAATGGAAGATGTCTTGGTGATAAACGATAAGGATCTATCTGCGCAATATGGAAATAAGGTAGGTGCTATGGAAAGTTATCAGGTGACTGTTACCGATGGCGTATTGAATTTGGAGTTCATACATCAAACCGAAAACCCATTGATCAACGCTATTGAAATACTTGGTGCAGGAAGTGTTGTAAATTCACCAATTGTTATTGACCCTGTTGCCAATCAGATAAACAATCCTGGAGAAACACCCGTACTGAATATTACAGCTAGTGGTGGTGATCCTAATGAGAATTTCACATTTTCTGTAACTGGATTGCCTCCTGGCTTGATTATAGAGCCAACCCAAGGAGCTATATTGGGAACCATTTCTTCCTATGCAGCAGATGCAGGACAGTACAATGTTACCGTTACGGTGAGCAAACCATCATCAACACCAGCTAATGTAAATTTTGCTTGGACGGTTAATGATCCCAATGCTCCTAACAATGTGTTGTACCGAATTAACGCAGGGGGTAACATTATTGCTTCCAACGATGCGTCTCCAATAAATTGGGGAGAGGATCAGGCAGCAAGTGGCGCCAATGGTAATGCACAAAACGGAACACCTTCCGTATATGTAAATTCTTCAACAGAGGATAAAACTTACGGGGCAGCACTTCCAGGCACTTTTGTCAACAATACATCCTATCCCAATAATATATTTGCTACAGAAAGATATAATACATTGGCTGTACCCGGAAATATGCAGTGGGATATTCCACTGTCGCAGGGGACATATACCATTAATTTGTTATTTGCCGAGGTATGGGCTGGAGCCAACGCTCCAGGAGTGCGCGTATTCGATGTAGCCATTGAAGGCCAAATTGTACTGAACGATTTGGATCAAACAGCAAAATATGGGTTTGCTACTGTAGGAGTCGAGAGTTTTGTGGTAGAGGTAAATGATGGAAACCTTGATATTGATTTTATCAAAGGAATTGAAAACCCTAATATTAAGGGTATTGAGATTATTAGCTCCGGAGGTACCGTTAGTGGAGATTGGACCAATATAACCAATGTAACAGAACATACTCCTAGACACGAAAACTCATTTGTACAAGCAGGAGATAAATTTTATTTATTCGGAGGTAGGGAAAATGCCAAAAAGGTAGAAATTTATGACTACAATACCAATACGTGGTCCCAGGCAGCCTCAACGGCCCCATTCGAATTTAATCACTTCCAAGCTGTTGCTTATCAAGGGTTAATTTGGGTTATTGGATCCTTTAAGGATAATGGATACCCCAATGAAGCTCCGGCCGATCATATTTATATGTACAATCCTGTTTCTGATACTTGGATTCAAGGTCCTGCCATACCCAATGCACGTAAAAGAGGTTCTGCCGGATTGGTGATGTACAATAATAAGTTTTATGTTATAGCAGGAAACACTATTGGGCATAATGGAGGTTATATCGCATGGTTTGATGAGTTTGATCCAGCTACTGGCAAATGGACAGTCTTAGGAGATGTGCCGCGGGCACGGGATCATTTTCACGCTACCGTTGTTGGCAATAAATTATATGTAGTAGGTGGTAGACTTACAGGAGGTGATGGAGGAACTTTTGCTCCCGTTATTCCTGAGGTGGATGTATATGATTTTGTTAGTAAAACGTGGATAACCCTACCGGCATCCGGTAATTTGCCTACTCCGCGTGCTGCTTCCGGAACAGTTACTTTTAATGGAAAAGTGGTCGTAATTGGTGGTGAAGGAAATGGACAGGCATATGCCAATACAGATGCCTTGGATGTAAACACTAATACATGGTCTTCTTTAAGCGATTTGAACAATCCACGTCACGGTACTCAAGGTATTGTATCCGGTGATGGTATTTGGATTACTTCAGGGTCTCCCAATCAAGGAGGTGGCAACCAAACTAAAATGGAAGTTTATGGCTCTGATAATCCAACTGGGACATCAATTGTTGCAAGTACTCTATCTGTGCCCTCCAACATTACGGTACCACAAGGGGGAGTTGAGGATTTATTGATAAGTATTTCAGGAGGAAATCAGGGAGTTTATGTTAAGTCATTGGCACTTACCGGTTCCAATGCTTCAAATTTTACGATTCTTGGGTCAAGCAGCTTTTTAATCGAGGCAGGTGCTACTAAGACAATTCAAATTGAACATACAGGTTCCCAGACAGGAGAAGTAGCTACTTTGGTTATGGCTTATGGAAGCAATGGATCTACGAGTGTAGGTGTTACCAGTGGCGAAGAGACTTCAACTATTTTATACCGAATAAATGCAGGAGGTGAATTAATTACTGCAACAGACACGCCCAATCCGGATTGGAGTGTCGATCAGGGTACTTTTGGGATAGCTGGAAACTCTCCATATTTGGCAGCAGCAACCGCAACAGGTGGATTATATAATCAATCTGCCGGTTCTGCTTATAAAGGCCCAATAAATATGACACATGCATCACTTCCTTCTGGGACACCAAGTAGTATTTTTGTTACAGAAAGATATGACGCTGAGGGTGCCCCTGAAATGTTGTGGCAATTCCCAATAGAAACGGGGACCGAGGTTGAGGTAAGGCTTTATTTTGCGGAGTTGTACAATCAAATAACGGCGGCAGGACAAAGGGTTTTCGACGTTTCAGTTGAAGGATCGGTGCCCAGTGCATTTAATGATATTGACCCCTTTGCAAGAGCAGGGGCTTTAGGGGCCTTAATGGTATCCCATAGGGTAACGATTACAGATGGCACCTTGGATCTTCAATTTATTCACGGTGTACAGAACCCCTCCCTTAAGGCGATAGAAATAGTTGAAGTTAGTGGTAATCCAACCTCAGGTTTACCTCCATTAGTAGCCAATCCAGGCGCACAGATGGGTGTGGATGGAGGCGTGGTAAACCTTCAAATAGTGGCTAATGATGAAAATACTGATCCTTGCGGCCCTTTAAGTTATTCTGCAACAAATTTACCGCCAAATCTTTCTATTGACCCCTCAACAGGTGTTATTTCAGGCACTATTCTAGGCGGTTCAGGTAGTGGTACTGCAGGTGCTTTTATTGAGAACAATGGAGTGGTAATTATGGAAGCAGAAACCGATTTTACGGATACCGCTGGAGGATTTAATCTTCAAACCACCTCAGGAACAACATTTTTGGTAGCAAGTACGGATCATTTTTCTAATCTTAATGGGCAAAGTGTCAACTATAATGTGGAAATTACAACACCGGGAGTATATCGCTTTCATGTAAAATCGGCCATTTCAGGCTCAGTTTCCACGGATAAAAACGATACTTGGTTTAAAATAGAGAACACCCCTGACGTTCATTTCTTCACCGTGCAAGGAGGAGACCTTACTGGAACCCAACAATTCCTTAATGAATTGAGTAATCCTGCGAGTACCACTAAAACCTTGTATTGGCCAAAGGGAAATGCCCAGGGAAGATCTGATCATGGTACCGAAAATCCTGGGATCAACGGTTTCTTCAAGGTATATACCAATACGATTGCTAATTCGTGGTATGCCCGTACTATAGATAATAATGCTTGGCCTATATACGCCTATTTCGCAAATCCGGGTACATATTCGATTACCATGAACGAGCGCTCAGAAGGCCATAAAATAGATCGTATAGCATTAACCCATATAGATATAACAGGTACAGGGGTAAACAATTCTATTTTAAATGGTGCACAATCTTCACAAAATGTTGGTGGTTCACCTGGGGCCTCTGAAAACAGTCCTTACAATGTTGCGGTAACGGTAAGTGATGCTTGTGATCCTTCTTCAAGTACGGTGATTAACTTTAATTGGAATGTTACCGCCTTGCCAATAGGCAATCCGGAAGCTACGGTTAAGGTTACCCCCGGAGGTGATCTAGCAGCGTCAACTTATGGAAATAATTCCTTCTTTATTGACAATACTGGTGATGATGATATAGTAAATGTTACTATTAATACATCTTCTGGATTTATGATGGATGTAGTTTTTGATCCAGTGGGAACCGCAGGAGATAGTGTTGCCAAATGTTTAACGGCTGGTAATGCGGGTAGTTCCTCCAGTGCTGTTGGATTAACAGTACCAGGGAACGGAGGTTCGGACAATGCAGATTGCGTGAGTGTATTTGCGCAACCCCACAATGGCACTAATAATCAGGAAGGTTATGATGTTTTATCTTTGGATTTTACTGATTTTAATCCTGGAGAGTCGTTTGTGTTTGGCGTTGATATGGATCCGACAACCATCAAGGGCGATTTATCATCCGGTGATGCAGGTTCTATTTCGGGATTTGAACTGATCGGGGCGACAATTACAATAGAGTTTGCCAGTGGGGTTGTTTATACAACAAGCTTGTATGATGAAGGTTCCTTAGGAGGATCGGATGCTATTGTAAATAGTGATAGTAATAGTTTGGTGGCACCTTCCATTTTGGTTGATGGATCAAATGGTTCCAGATTGGTGACGCAGGCGAATCAAGTTGTGCAGATTACAGGCCAGCCAAATGCACTGATTAGTCTATTGCGTGTAGATGGACGATTATATATTGATGCAGGTAATCCTTCTATAGGGTATGATATAGATCCTTTTGAGGCTAATGAAGCCATGGCCAAGGAGTTATATACCACTCAATTAAATGCATCGGGGGTTGCCAATATTCCGGTTACCCTAACACAAACAACGGGAGCGGCCGGAACGCCAAACGGTGGCCTTAATCATTTCGTTGCTGTAGTAACTGGCGCCAATGGAATAAATAGCGTTGCATCCAATATCATCGTATTGGAGTTTGATCCTACTGCAGCAGCATCCGATTTGACCGTTTCCTATAGCTTACAGGGTCGTACCGATCACAGTATTGATTTATCGGTTGCTCTATATGAAGTAGGTGCTACTACACCTTTGCTGGAGTTTAATCCTATAGGAACTTCCAATGGAGAAGCTGTAATGGTAGGAATTCCGCAAGGCACCTATGAAATTGCTGTCAAATCCGGAATGCATTTACAAAAAGTGTCGACCATGACCTTAGAGGCAGGTGACAATAATCTCAATATAGGGGAACTAAGAGTTGGGGACGCTAACAACGACAATACAGTAGGCTTAGAGGATTTCTCTGTCTTGGTAACCACCTTTAATATAGGTTTTGGGGATACAGGCTATGATGCTCGTGCAGACTTTAATGGGGATGGTAGTGTAGGATTGGAAGATTTCTCGCTGTTGGTGACTAATTTCAATGTTGCAGGGGAAGTGCCCAGTGGATTGTAAAATATAATTTAGTGTTCAAAAAAAAGCACTGGGCTAGCCCAGTGCTTTTTTTTGTTTAAAATGATTCCTAAATTGATAAGTAATTACCCATTCCTAGTTTCTTACAGTTGGAACTATGACTAGGCTATTTGGATATGCGGGCCGATACAAATCATTAAAACCAGTTATATTTTAGAAACAGCCTAGGTTTTATCATGGAATTGGTAGGCGTCTTAAAATCAAACTGCACAATAACGGCTTTACACAACATTTTCAGACACTTACACATCTTTGGGGCTATAATAAATCCTTTTTTAGGTGCGGAATACTAATTTTGATCTTAATACGTTAACAAGGAACAAGGTATAAGCCTATTTCTAGTAAGGAGTAACGTTGATTTAATTAGCATTTATAGTATTAATTCCATCGAGAATGAAAAGAAATCAAATAATTGTTTTTTTAATTATCGTTTTCAGTTTTTCCAAATCCATTGCACAAACTGAGGTATTGGTTACTGGTCTTGACGACGATAATAGTAAGGGTACTTTGCGTTGGGCCATAAATACGGCCAATGCTGATTCAAATATCGATAAAATAAGTTTTTTGGAAGGATTGGAGGGCACTCTTAGATTATCTTCAGATCTGCCTCCCATCAATAATAATCTCACCATTACTGGACCAGGGGCAAAGCATATCACTATCTCGGGGGAGAGGAATTATCGTATGTTCGTGGTTAATAAAGGTTTTAGTTTGGATATCTCCGGATTTACCTTTACTGATTCTGCAGATAATTACAATGACGGAACTATTTTTGCCGTTTCGGGCTCAGCTGTAAAGGCTTCTGAAATAAGGGTTACCGGTGTTTCCAATCAAACGGCGTTTTGGTCCAAGGGAGACAATTCATCTATTACCATTTCCAATTCCATTTTTGAAAATAATTCTGCCACCTTATTTAGAAGCTATTGGGGATCTACTCCCAATTTTACTTCGGACAATGAAAATGATTATACCAATAGAATTACAATTACGGGATCGTCATTTATTTCCAATAGGGGCTTAATCTTTTCAACGGAGCATTATGTAAAAATTGATAATTGCATCTTTAGCCGGAATTATGATCAAATAGCCAGTTTCAAGGGGGTAAACCGCTACCAGATATTAAACTCTAAATTCGTTAATAATACTGGCCGATTGCTATTTACTTTTTCTAGTAAGATTGGCGATACCCCATCATGGGGCGAGGATACGTTAGGGACCAATAATACTCTTTTTGATGGGAACCTTTTTCAGGGAAATACGGGGACCATTATCAATACCGGTGGAGGTTTTAAACATGATTCCAAAACTACCATTACCAATAATATCTTTGTAAACAATGGAAATAACTGGTATGGTAATCCTATTGTAACTTCAGGAAACCAACTGAATAATTTTATAACCTCGGTTACTCCAACAGAGGATGAGGGAACAGTTGTTCTTACGTTGAACAAATCTTTACTAATAGGAGCGGATGAAGAACTGCACTAAAGATGGAAATTTCCAGATATTGGAATTGATTTAGAACAAAAAAACATTAAACTATTAAAAATAAAAAGAGGCCCGATCAAGGGCCTCTTTTTATTTTTGTCATTAAAGTGAATTATTATTCCTGCATGGTGTGATATACATTCTGCACATCATCATCCTCTTCTATTTTTTCCAGGAGTTTTTCAACATCGGCTGCTTCTTCCTCACTCAGGGCCTTGGTAACCTGTGGTATACGTTCAAAACCGGAAGATAGAATTTCAATCTCTCTATTTTCCAATTCTTTCTGAATGGCTCCGAAACTTTCAAAGGGAGCATAGATCAAAATACCATCCTCATCGGCAAAAACTTCCTCGGCCCCAAAGTCGATCATTTCCAATTCCAACTCCTCCGGATCTATGCCTTCAGCGGGAATCCTAAAGTTACAAGTATGGTCGAACATAAACTCAACAGAACCCGAAGTTCCCAAGCTACCGTTACATTTGTTGAAGTAACTTCTAACATTCGCAACTGTCCTTGTATTGTTGTCCGTAGCAGTTTCTACTAAAATTGCAATTCCATGGGGTGCGTATCCTTCAAAAAGCACTTCCTTAAAGTCGCCCAAACTCTTGTCAGATGCCCTTTTAATGGCTCTTTCCACATTGTCTTTGGGCATGTTTACCGCCTTGGCATTTTGAATAACGGCCCTTAATCGCGCATTGGAGCTCGGGTCTGGCCCTCCCTCTTTTACAGCCATAACAATGTCTTTGCCTATTCTGGTAAAGGCCTTTGACATTGCGGACCACCTTTTCATTTTACGTGCTTTTCTAAACTCAAAAGCTCTTCCCATTTCTTAGTTTTATTAGAATAATATGGAACAAATTTAATAATTTTTACTACCGGCGCAAGTGTTCAGCTTAGTTGCTTACAATAATTTCCTCAATACTGTGCGCTAATTTAAAATCCCTTTCGGTAACTCCCTCCGCATCATGGGTGGAAAGTCTTATATTAAGGGAATTGTAGACATTGCTCCAATCTGGGTGATGATTTTGGGATTCACATTCAAAGGCGATTCTGGTCATTACGGAGAAGGCATCCTTGAAATTTTTAAATTCAAATGACGTTTCTATAGCACCATCAACATAATCCCAACCGTCCAATTCCTCCAATCGCTTTTCTATTTCCAATTCCGATAATTTTTTCATGTCGCTATTTTTTATAAAGTTAATTAAAACAGTACAATTCCAAGTGGCTTATTCACTAAAGATATGATGGTCTATTATCTCCTGATAGTTGAATAATAAATTCTTTGGAAGCTGATTCGTTTTTGGTAGCACCGCCAAATAACGGTCTTCATTGGTGGTAAAAACATGTTTATATATGGGATGGTAGTTGCCCAAACGGTTTACAATTTCCTTTATAAAATCTTCATGGTGTATTAGGTCTACACTTCCCAAATGAAAAGTACCCGTTTTATTGTGATTTATAAGGTAATGTATTTGTTGTGTTAGTTTATCATCGTTGGTAACATTTATAATTAGGTTGGGGAATACCTCAATAGGTTCCTTATTGGATAGGGCATTCTTTATTTCCTTAATTCTTGGTGAATTTATGCCAAAAACCATGGGCACCCTAAGAATAGCCATTTTAGAAACAGGTATCCTCAGAAGCATATTTTCTATTTTAATTTTCAGTCGGCCATAGATACTTTCGGACAAGGTCTTGTCATTTTCATAGGATGGGTATTTGCTATAGGCATCAAATACGTTGGCAGAGGATATAAAATATAATTTGCAATCCCTTTTTTGGATGTATTCCACTATATGTTGATGGGCCATTACCTGTGCTTGGAAATTTCCCCTTAGTGCAGAAATTATTAAGTCGGGTTTTACTTTGTTCAAAATATCATGAACGTCATCTTCTTCAAGGTCATAGCGGAAGAACTGTTGATTGTTCTCAAAGCTCTTTCTTGAAGAGTAATAAGTGCCATAGGTGTCAAAATAGGAATTCAATTCCTTGTAAATGGCATTGCCTATAAAACCGCTTGCTCCTAAAATGAGTATTTTGTTCATTCTATCACCTCCTTTTGCAAAACTCAACCACTACATCTGTTAAACCTTATAAAAAGGGAGTTTAACGATGGTAGCAGGAACCGCATTTTTTCTAATTTGAATATAGATTTTACTGCCAATTTGGGACAAGTCTGTGGGTACATACCCCAAACCAATGCCCTTTCCCATGGAGGGCGACATGGTGCCCGAGGTTACCACCCCTATTTTATTTCCCAAAGCATCAACAATGTCATAATCGTGCCTTGGAATCCCTTTTTCATCCAACTCAAAAGCAACCAGTTTTTTGGTAACGCCTTCTTCCTTTTGTTTGGCTAGGGATTCACTGTTCACAAAATCCTTGCTGAACTTGGTAATCCATCCTAGGCCTGCTTCCAGTGGCGATGTAGTATCATTGATATCATTGCCGTACAAACAGTAGCCCATTTCCAAGCGTAAGGTGTCCCTGGCGGCAAGTCCAATAGGTTTTATGTTATAGGCGGCACCAGCTTCAAAAACCTTGTCCCAAATCTGTTGTACTTCTTCATTCTTGCAGTATATTTCAAAACCTCCTGAACCGGTATAGCCGGTGGCAGAAATAATTACGTTATCAATACCGGCAAAATCTGCTACCTCAAAGCTGTAGAACTTAATTGCGCTTAAATCTATGGACGTCAACGTTTGCATAGCTTCAACGGCTTTGGGACCCTGAATGGCCAGAAGGGAATACCCTTCGGATATATTGCGCATATCTGCACCAAAATCTTTATTATATTTACTAATGTGCTCCCAATCCTTATCAATATTGGATGCGTTTACCACCAATAAATACTGCTCTTCTTTAATTTTATAGACTATAAGGTCATCCACAATACCACCAGTCTCGTTAGGCAAACAACTGTATTGCGCCTTACCAATAGTCAATTTGGATGCATCATTGGAAGTTACTTTTTGTATGAGATCCAATGCCTTGGGGCCTCCTACTAAGAACTCACCCATGTGGGATACGTCAAAAACGCCCACTCCTTTGCGGACTGTTTCGTGTTCTATATTAACTCCTTCATAAGAAACAGGCATATTGTATCCTGCGAACGGTACCATTTTAGCGCCCAATGCCTCATGGGTTTTTGTCAATGCGGTGTTTTTCATTTGAATAATTTGAGGCGTAAAAATATCGAAAATTAATCTAAGGGAGAATCTATATACTTTTTGTTTTGCACAAATTAATGTTAATTTGAATTCTTACTTTGATAATTTGGGGGAGGAGGGATGTTCACTTTTTAACCGAGCAGTGAACATTTTTTGTCCCTTTAGGGATTGTCCAGTTTGCTTTTCCAAGTTTTCTGGCGAAGTATTAGTCAATGTGGTATTATAATTGATTATTTTTAAACATTAATTTAATGATGACTATGAGGAATTTAATAATGATTTCTTTATTTCTTTTTTTAACATCTTGGTTTCAGGCCCAGGAAGTTCCCAACGATTTTCTACCTGCAGATTTTCATAAGGGAAGGCGTCAGGAAGTGCGCAAGGCTATGCCTCCAAATAGTGTGGCGGTATTTTTTGCCGCAGCCGTTAGGAATAGGGCGAACGACGTGGATTATATATACCATCAAGATCCGGATTTTTATTATTTAACTGGATATAAGGAACCTAATGCTCTTTTGCTCATATTTTCCGAAATGCAAAAGGATAAGGAAGGGAATAATTATGATGAGGTGCTCTATGCCCAGAAAAGGGATGAAAAGGCCGAACAGTGGAATGGAAAACGATTGGGAGTAGAAGGGGTTAAAGGGCAATTGGGGTTTGAACAAGCGTTTAATGCGGAAGAATTTTTAAATTCGGATATTGATTTTTCCCAGTTTGAAAATGTACTGTTTTTTGATTTTAATAATGATTTTAGGGATACCAATGACCCAGCTGATATATTTGATTTGATAAGGACATTTAAGGACAAATCCAATTATCCGTCAGATTACGATGCCACCAAACAACAGCTTTACAGCATGATCAAGTCAACGGAATTGGAAAATAGTGCCAATGTGGCCCAAACCCTGGGGAGGTATTTAAATTATTACCAGGAATTAAAATCGGACAAATTGTTGGTCGATTTTGTGGAGGCTTCAGATGATAGGTCCCGGATCGAAATCAAGGAAAAAGTGGCCCTGCAATTGAAATCCAATAACCTTAACAGCGCTAAGTTGGAGGAAATAATGAACACCTTAAGGGAAGTTAAGACCAAAGAAGAGTTGGTACTTCTGAAGAAGGCCGTGGAGATTTCGGCAGTAGGGCAAATAGAGGTTATGAAGGCCATGCATCCCAATATGTCCGAGATGGAAATACAAGGGGTGCATGAGTTTGTTTATAAGAAGTACGGTGCCGAATATGAGGGGTATCCTTCCATTGTGGGTGGAGGCAATAATGGCTGTATTCTACATTATATAGAGAATAATAAACCTAAGGTTGGGAACGATTTGGTTTTGATGGATTTAGGAGCCGAATATCATGGTTATACTGCCGATGTAACCCGGACCATTCCGGCCAATGGCAAATTTTCAAAGGAACAAAAACAAATTTACGATATTGTATACAATGCACAAGAGGCGGGGATAAGGGCTAGTGTAATAGGGGCTTCTTTTCAGGCCCCTGGGCAGGCCGCTAGTGAAGTTGTTGCCAGAGGGTTGATGAAGCTGGGAATTATTGGAAGCCCGGAGGAGGCCAGAAATTATTTTCCACATGGCACATCCCATTATTTGGGATTGGATGTTCATGATAAGGGCACTTATCAGCCCTTTAAGGAAAATACGGTGATTACAGTGGAACCAGGAATTTACATTCCGGAGGGGAGCGATTGCGATAAAAAGTGGTGGGGGATAGCCGTAAGGATCGAAGACGATATTCTTATCACCAAAAATGGTCCTGTTAATTTATCGGGAATGGCCCCTAGGACAACGGAAGCTATAGAGGCAGTGATGAAACAATCCAGTCCGCTGGATCAATTTAAATTGCCACCATTGGATTAAATATTTCGATACAGGGTACTAAGAAAGTGCTAGGAGTGCCTTATCCATAGCTGCTTTTAAAAATCCACCGGAAATGATTTCTTTTCTGACTTCGGCTACATTTTTTACCATTTTTTGGTAGTCTTCATGGGACAGGTTTTTTAATTTACCGTCCAACTCCTCCAAGGAGGAAATACAAATGCCCAATTGGCGTTCTTTAATCACAGCGGCAATGGCAGCTTTGTCCCATATAATGATGGGAAGGCCACAGAGTAAGTATAGAGATGTCTTATGGGGATTGTTATATAAAAGGTATTGCCCAAAATGACCGGCACATTCGTCAATGGAATTCCCGTTCCAGACCAAACCGAAGGAACCTTTTATGTGTTTGGCAACTTCATCCGGAGAATACATGCCCTCAAAACTTATGATGGTGTTGGCCGGGTCCACATCGTCTTTGATAAAACCGCTGCCGTATAGTTTTAAATGAAAACTATTATTTTTTAAGGCATCCAATTTATAGATAAAGGCACTTTTTGCTATTCCCAAGCCACCGGCGAAAACTACATCGAATAGGCCATTGTTAGAAAGTTCCGGAGCAGTATAGCTACTGTTGTTATCCAAATAATCGAACATGTATAGGGGGATCAATTGGGCAGTAGCCCCTTGTTGCTCGAACCATTTTTTCATGTTGTCGTTATGTACAATGATTACATCGGCACATGAGAATTTTTTCATTTCCCGGGCAATATCCTTGTTTTTTCCCATGAGGTATTTAACATCATGAATGATCAACACGATTTTGCATTTTTTTATTCCGGCTATGGTAGTGATGTATTTGTAATATTTGCTTAGAGGGTATTGTATGGCCAAAGTGGAATTTTTTGGCAAACGAATTACGCCCTTGGTTATTCCAAAAAAACTTACTACCGCACCAATAGCAGAACTTGCATAAGTAGTCTGTTTAAATCCTAAATTTCGGAAACCTATGGTGTCCAAGATTCGCTCACAATCTGTTTTCGGCTTGGAGGCCGCACTGTTGGTAGCTTTGTAATTTCGGGAGATATAATATAAATTGGCCATTTTGGGTCGGTTCTTTAAGCTCTACAAATATAACCATGTTATGGCAAAGGGGATTTTTTTTTTGATTTCAATTCGTAAACGTTATAATATACACTAGTTTTACTTTTTTATTCCTATTGGATACTAATCTACCTATAATGAAATACGACTACCTTATTGTGGGAGCTGGACTTTTTGGCGCCGTATTTGCCCACGAGGCCAAGAAGAAAGGAAAAAAATGTCTGGTAATTGATAAACGTCCACATCTTGGAGGTAATGTTTATTGCGAGGAAGTGGAAGGTATAAATGTTCATAAGTACGGAGCCCATATTTTTCATACCAATGACAAAGCAATTTGGGATTATGTAAATAGTTTTGTGGAATTTAATAGATATACCAATTCACCCGTGGCCAATTATAAGGATGAACTTTATAATTTGCCCTTCAATATGAACACCTTTTATCAGTTATGGAAGGTAAAGACGCCTGAAGAAGCTAAGTCGGTTATTGCTGAACAAGTAAAGGAAGTAGGGGTTGAAATTCCAAAAAATTTGGAAGAACAGGCCTTGTCTCTGGTAGGTAAGGATATCTACGAAAAGTTGATAAAAGGGTATACGGAGAAACAATGGGGACGAAAAGCCACGGAACTGCCTGCTTTTATTATAAAAAGATTGCCGTTGCGATTTACCTTCGATAATAATTATTTCAATGACAAATACCAAGGAATTCCCATCGGGGGTTACAATAAGTTGATCAATGGTTTGTTGGAAGGCATAGAAACTCGCTTAGAGGTCGACTTTTTTAAGGATAAAACGGAATTGGTCGCAATGGCCGATCAGGTAGTGTTCACAGGCAAGATTGATGAGTTTTATGATTACCAATATGGTAAGCTGGAATATAGGAGCCTGGATTTTAAGCATGAAACCCTGGATATGGAAAATTATCAGGGTAATGCAGTCGTAAATTATACAGCTTCAGACATTCCATATACCCGGATTTTAGAGCATAAGCATTTTGAATTTGGAACACAGAAAAAGACCGTAATAACAAAAGAATACCCTACGGAATGGTCTGGCAATAAGGAGCCTTATTATCCCATCAATGATCAACGAAACAGTGACATTTACTCCAAGTACAAGACCTTATCCGAAAGGGACAATATCATTTTTGGAGGAAGGCTGGCCGAGTATAAGTACTACGATATGCACCAGGTAATAGCCTCGGCATTGGCCAAGTGTAAAAAAATCTTTAACTAAGATAAAATTTTATTTACCCAATAGGTAACCTTTCAGCTCGTCATATAGGGAGATTTTAATCGACTTTTTCTTTTTGCCCATTACTTTTACAATACTCTCCGGTAAATCAATATTTTCACGAATGGTATCCTCCACGACATCCAAGAACTTGACAGGGTGTGCAGTTTCTAGAAAAATGCCGTAAGTATCCGGATGGGTTTGTTGATACTTCTTTAAGCCCAAATAACCAACGGCCCCGTGGGGATCGGCCACATAAGTAAAGTCGTTGTATAATTTCAACATGGCTTCTTTGGTCTCCTTATCTGTAAATGAATAAGAAGATATGTTTTTGGACAGCTCCTCAAAATTATCTTTGTACAAATGCCTTATCCTAATAAAATTACTGGGATCACCAACATCCATGGCGTTGGAAATGGTGGCGATGGAAGCTTTTGGGTCATATGCTCCTGTATCCATGTAACGAGGAACCACGTCATTGACGTTCGTTGAGGCAATAAAATGTTTGGTGGGCATTCCCAGTCTTTGTGCCATAATACCTGCACAGATGTTTCCAAAATTTCCACTAGGGACAGAAAATATAATATCCTTGCCCTTGGACTTCATCTCCTTGTATGCGAACAGGAAATAAAACATTTGAGGAAGCCATCTGGCCACATTGATGCTATTGGCCGAGGTCAATTGCATGTTTTGGATCAACTCTTCGTCCAAGAAAGCTGTTTTTACCATGTTTTGGCAGTCGTCGAAAGTGCCTTCAACTTCTAGGGCAGTAATGTTTTTGCCCAATGTGGTCAACTGTTTTTCTTGAATATCGCTGACCTTTCCACTAGGGTATAGAATAACAACCTTAACTCCGTCCACTCCAAGAAATCCATTGGCCACTGCACCTCCGGTATCTCCGGATGTAGCTACCAATACGGTTACATCTTTAGTGTTTTCGGTTGAAAAATAGCCAAGGCATCTGGCCATAAATCTTGCGCCCACGTCCTTAAAGGCCAAGGTAGGACCATGAAAAAGTTCCAATACGGCCACGTCGTCCTCAATTTCCACAACGGGAAAATCAAAATCCAAAACATCGGCAAGAATTTCTTTAAGCACGTCTTCAGGAATATCCTTGCCCACAAATTGTTGTATGGCCAAAAAGGCAATTTCATGATTGGAGTAATCTTCTATCTTGTTAAAAAAATCATTTGGCAGTGCCTCGATTATTTCCGGAAAATATAACCCACGATCTGGGGCAATTCCTTTTATAACTGCGTCTTTGAAAGATACATTGGGTGCTTGTTGATTTAGGCTATAAAAGTTCATATTTATTGTTGTTAGAATGAGTTGTAATTTTTGAGTTCTGACTTAAGTGACCTGAAGGATATAATACATTAGCTTTCCAGTATTTTAATCCCTTGTGTATTTATTTTTGAAACATGCACGTCATAGTCGACCCCAATTTTTTCATATACCTTTCTCATAGCCTCGGCCACTTTAAGGGCAGTTTCCTTGCCTTTGCTTAGCGCAAATATAGATGGGCCCGAGCCTGAGATACCACAGCCCAGGGCACCTGCTTCTATGGCATCTTCCTTTACCTTGTCAAATCCCGGAATAAGAATGGATCTAATGGGTTCTATGATATGGTCTACCAAGGACCTGCCTATTAGGTCATAATCATTGGTAAATAGCCCAGCAATAAGGCCACCCACATTTCCCCATTGCTTTATACCGTCTTCCAGGGAAATGGATGTTTTTAGGATTCGTCTGGAGTCTGAGGTCCTTACTTCTATTTGCGGGTGTATTACCGTTGCGTATAATTCTGGAGGAGTCGGAATTTTCACTATGTCCAATGGTTGGTAACTGCGCACCAAGGTAAAGCCTCCGAACAGGGCAGGGGCAACATTGTCAGCATGGGCAACCCCACTGGCCAATCGCTCTCCTTCCATAGCAAATTTTACCAACTCCAGATTGCTAAAGGGGCTGCCCAGTAGTTGATTCATAGCCCATACCGCTCCCGTAGAACTGGCTGCACTGCTTCCTATACCGCTACCCGCTTTTATTTTCTTGTAAATTTCTATCTCAAAACCACCTACATGATCACTTTCCGCCAACAAGGCCAAACCGGCAACTCCGGCAACATTTTGAAGGGTTTCGGTAGGTAGATCCTGTCCTGTAAGCTTGGTAATCTTTATTCCTTTTTCAGTGGTTTTCCTTACCACCATCTCATCTCCTACGGAATCCAAAGCAAGCCCCAGAACATCAAAGCCACAGGAAACATTGGCTATCGTAGCTGGACAGAAAATTCTAATTTCGTTAGTTTTCATTTCTCATCAAATAAATTTCAAACTTGTGGGGCACTTTTAAAAATTACCTATACGTATAATATCTGCAAAAATTCCAGAGGCAGTAACATCGGCTCCGGCCCCAGCGCCTTTTATAATCATAGGTTGGTTGGGATAACGTTCTGTGTAGAACAATACGATATTATCACTGCCTTCCAAATTATAGAAATCATGTCCCTTGGGTATCCTTTGCAGACCTACACTGGCTTTTCCGTTTTCGAATTGCGCCACATATTTCAATTTACTGTCTTCCTCAACCGCTTTTTTGTACATCTCTTGAAACGATGCTTCATACTTGGTCAAAGATTTGAAGAAATCCTCATTGTTGGTTGTTTCCAAACTCTCCTGTGGTAGAAAAGGATTGTTCTGAATGTCCTCTATGTTCAGTACATTTCCACTTTCCCTGGCCAGGATCAATATTTTTCGCATTACATCCACCCCACTTAAATCTATTTTGGGATCTGGCTCCGTGTAGCCTTCTTCTTGGGCTTGCTTTACCACATCATGAAAGGTGGTACTATCGTTGAAATTGTTGAAAACGAAATTTAAACTACCTGAAAGTACCGCTTGAATTTTTAATATTTTGTCCCCTGATGCTACTAGATGCTTTAATGTATCGATAATGGGTAATCCCGCACCAACATTTGTTTCAAAAAGAAATGGTGCATTGTACTGTCTGGCTAGATCCTTTAACTCCTGATAATTATCATAGGCCGATGAGCAGGCTATTTTATTACAGGTAACAACGGATATGCTGTTCCTTAAATATGAATTGTAAGTTTCCGAAACCTCTTGGCTGGCGGTATTGTCAACAAAGATGCTATTTCGGTAATTCAGTTTTTTTACTTTTTGGAAGAACAGGTCTAGATCGGTCTTTTCTCCCTTGCTTAGCAATTCTTCCCAGTTCTTAAGGGCTATGCCATCTTCATCGAATATCATGGTCCTGGAATTGGACATACCAATAACCCTTATATTGAGTTTTAACTTCTCTTTTAAATACTTTTTTTGTGATTGTATTTGGTTCAAAAATTTGGCACCTACATTACCCACACCCATGACAAACAGATTCAACTGTTTTATATTTTCCTCAAAAAATTCCTCATGCAATGTATTGAGAGCTTTTTTTACATCTTCCTTAAGGATAACGGCAGATATGTTCCTTTCGGATGCACCTTGGGCTATGGCGCGTATATTAACGTTGTTCTTACCTAAGGTGCTGAACATTTTTCCGCTAAGTCCTTGGTGACTTTTCATGTTATCGCCGACAAGGGCAATGATGGCCAAATCTTTCTCCGCAATTACCGGTTTTATTTTTCCGAGGGAAATTTCAATGTCAAATGCATCATTGATAACTTGTACTGCATGGTCTGCATCCTGATTGTCTATTCCTATGCAGATGGAATGTTCGGATGATGCCTGGGTAATCATTACAACACTGATACCTGCAGTTGATAGCACTTCGAAAAAGCGTTTGGAGATACCTGTAATTCCTACCATGCCAGGTCCTTCAAGGGATACGAGTGCAATATTCTCCACATGGCTTATTCCCCGTACCGTTTTACCTTGTCCATTCTTATTCTTGGTAATCAAAGTACCTGCTGCCTTGGGATCGAAGGTGTTCTTAATGACGATGGAAATTCCTTTGGTCAATACTGGTTGGATCGTGGGCGGATAAAGAACCTTTGCACCAAAATGCGACAGCTCCATGGCTTCTTCATAAGAAATATGGGGAATGGCCATGGCCTGTTTTACTATTTTGGGGTTGGCGGTATACATACCGCTTACATCTGTCCATATTTCCAGAACTTCCGCATTTATGGCATTTGCAACGATGGCAGCAGTATAGTCCGATCCTCCACGCCCTAGGGTGGTGGAATCTCCATTTACGGCCGAAGCAATAAAGCCTCCCATAATAATTACGGAATTATTGCACTTGTCCACGTATTCGGTAATATTGTTGTTCGTAAGATTAAAGTTGACGGCCGCTTTTCCAAAATTGGAATTTGTCTTTATTAGTTGTCTGCTATCGGCATGTACGGTATCTATTCCTTCAACAATAAAATATTCGCCTATGATATAGGAAGATAGCAACTCTCCATAACTCACAATTTTATCCGATAGTTTAGGTGTAATCTCGCCAATTAAATAAGCCCCTTCCAAAAGAGTTTCCAAGGTATTTAGCTCACTCTTTACCTTACTAAGTACCTTACTCTGGGAATGTATTGGGATTAGTTCCTTGATGGTCAAGAGGTGTCTGTCCTCTATTTCCTTTAGTATCGTTTTATAGGTTTGATCCTGTGCAGAAGCTAAAGCGGCGGTTTTTAAAAGAAGATCCGTAATTCCTCCAAGTGCGGAAACCACTACTATGGTTTTGTTGGACCCTAGATCTGCGATAATATTTTTTACTAAGCTTATATTATTGGCGTTGGCCACCGAAGTGCCACCGAATTTTAGAACTTTCATGGTTCAATGGAATTAAGTAAGAAAAACTGAATTTTGATAAAATTGTGTAACGGACGTATATGTAGTAGCTTACCCCAATGGGGTAGTGGTGCTGATAACGGTAATAGCAATGCAACCATCTATAAATGGTGTATTAAGTAGTTTATTGTCCGTATTGTTAAAAGTCATCATAAGAATAAAGAACCAAATGTAGTATTTTTGATTACCCAATCAAATGTTTTTGCGGATTTTTGCCAAATCATCAATTTTTTCTAAAATATCTTATAGAATGAAGATTTTTAATGCCAAACAGATATACGAAGCTGATAAATTCACAATAGAAAAGCAACAAATCACCAGTGAGCAGCTTATGGAAAGGGCTGCAATTCAGATTTTTAATTGGATGCATTCTAGAATGCAGGGTGCCCAAACAAAAATTCATTTGTTTTGCGGTATCGGCAACAATGGTGGGGATGGGCTGGTACTTGCAAGGCATTTGCAGGATCACGATTATAATATAGAGGTATTTGTTGTTAACTATAGCGAACACAGGTCCAAGGATTTTTTAATAAACCTAGATCGATTAAAGGAGAAAGGCGTTTGGCCCAATTTTCTAAATGAACAATCGGAATTACCCGTTATAGGAAAAGATGATATTGTTGTTGATGCTATTTTTGGTATAGGACTGAATAGGGTTCCCGATAAATGGGTGGTAAGGCTTATGCAGCAGCTAAACAACTCAAATGCGTTTATTCTCTCAATAGATATGCCTTCCGGACTTTTTATGGAGGCTGGCCTTCCCAATAAAGAAGGTGTAATAAAAGCAAATTACGTGCTTACTTTTCAAGTGCCTAAACTTGCTTTTTTTCTTCCAGAAACGGGTAAATATATGGATCATTGGGAGATTCTGGATATTGGCTTGGACCAAGAGTTTATGTTTAAGTTGAAACCGCAATATGAGTTGATAGGTAAGAACGAAGTGCTGTCCATGTACATTCCCAGGGAAAAGTATTCGCATAAGGGCAGTTATGGCCATTCATTGATAATTGGTGGAAGTTACGGAAAGATCGGGGCCGTTGTTTTGGCGGCAAAGGGAAGTATGTTGGCCGGAAGCGGATTGGTAACGGCTTTTGTTCCAAGGTGTGGATATTTGCCATTGCAGACGGCATTGCCGGAGGCCATGGTAATTACAGATAATGAAGAAGTGGAAATTTCCAAAATTGATTTCATTATAATGCCCAGCGTTGTTGGTATAGGGGTTGGAATTGGAACAACCGCGACTACAGTTAAGGCTTTTTCTAATTTTCTAAAGGGGAATAAACTGCCTTTGGTCATAGATGCTGACGGTTTGAACATTCTTTCCAAAAATCAGGACTTGTTTCAAGAAATGCCTCCCCAGACCGTTTTAACCCCGCACCCCAAGGAGTTGGAGCGTTTAATCGGGAAATGGGCCGATGACTTTGACAAGTTGAAAAAAGCAAAGGAGTTCTCTGAAAAATACGATTGTATTTTGGTTATAAAAGGGGCAAACACCATGACTATATATAAGGATATGGGCTATGTTAACACCACAGGAAATCCAGGTATGGCCACTGGTGGAAGCGGGGATGTGCTAACAGGGGTAATCACGGGTATGATCGCTCAGGGTTATTCTCCATTGAATGCTGCTATTTTTGGGGTATACATCCATGGAAAAGCAGCTGATATTGCGGTAGAGAAATGTGGTTTTCAAGCCTTGATTGCCAGTGGTATATTGGATAATATCGGCATGGCCTTTTTAGATCTTTTTCAAGTTTCTGAGCCTGATGTTGCCACTGGTGAAAGTGAGCAATAGAAGGTATGTCATTACCAATTATGATAATGACATACCTTTATTCTGTATTGGATGTTCTTACACGTCTTTTAACCCACATCAGGGCATTATCCTGATCAATGAAGAATTTCATAGGTTTTTTATAAAATAGTCTCTCGATATTAAAATTGTGCATGTCTATTTCTTTTATTGAAACTACAGCAAAAGCCTTAATATTCTCTATTTCCCTAATTTGATTGTATACCATTGGGTCAATGGCATATGAGTTCTTCCTTAAACTTATGTAACCGAAGTTTTTATTCCTGAAATGAATTTCCATAATGCCAATAATTTGAAATACTCTTTCTTTGGTTATGGTGCTTCCTTCGTCAAAAATAGAAACCATGTAATCGTCAAATACCTGTACTTTCCCAATGTCCAGTTGATATTCTCGTACGATAATAGTCTTCTTGGGTCGTCCGACTTTCATTCTCCGTATTTTATATAGTGTGTCTGCAGCGAATGTAGAATTAAGTATAACTATTATAAAAATTATTAGATTAAAGACACTTTAATCGTTTATGTGGAATGAAAAGGGGCTTACTGTGATTTATTTCTTACAAACCTCGGGGAATAAATAAAAAAAGGAGTAGCATTTTGCTACTCCTTTTTTGTGTTTAATATAGATGTCCAATTTAAGTTTTGGACGACTTTTCTGCTTTTTTGATCTTAATGGTAAGTTCTTCCTTGGCCTCATCAAGATCCATATGAATAGTATCGCCTTCCTCCAATTTGGAATTTACGATTTCCTCGGCCAGTGCATCTTCAATATATTTTTGAATAGCTCTCTTAAGTGGCCTGGCGCCGTATTGTTTGTCAAAGCCTTTTTCGGCAATATAATCCTTGGCCTTATCGGTTAGCTGTAAATCATACCCAATATCCTTGATCCTGAGGTATAATTTCTTCAACTCAATATCGATTATCCTGTGGATATCTTCGCGTTCCAGGGCATTAAATACAACAACGTCGTCTATTCTGTTTAAGAATTCCGGTGCAAAGGCCTTCTTTAAGGCGTTTTCGATAACACTTTTTTGATGGGTGTCGGCCTGGGCCTTTTTTGCGGAAGTTCCAAAACCAACTCCTTGGCCAAAATCCTTAAGCTGTCTAGCTCCGATATTGGAGGTCATTATGATGATCGTATTTCTAAAATCGATCTTTCTGCCAAGACTATCTGTTAAATATCCGTCATCCAGCACTTGCAGAAGCATATTGAATACATCTGGGTGTGCTTTTTCAATTTCATCCAATAGAATAACGGAATAAGGCTTACGGCGTACCTTTTCTGTCAACTGTCCGCCTTCTTCGTATCCGACATATCCTGGAGGTGCACCTACTAGTCTTGATATGGCAAATTTCTCCATATATTCACTCATGTCCACTCTGATCAAGGCGTCCTCGGAATCGAATAACTCCTTGGCCAGTATTTTGGCAAGTTGTGTTTTACCTACCCCTGTTTGCCCTAAAAAGATGAAGGAGCCAATAGGTTTGTTAGGGTCTTTTAGACCTGCCCGGTTACGTTGGATCGCTTTGGCAACTTTGGCAACAGCTTCGTCCTGACCAATTACATTGCTCTTGATAAGTTTTGGCAATTCTGCCAATTTATTGCTTTCTGTTTGTGCAATCCTGTTTACGGGAATACCGCTCATCATGGAAACCACGTCGGCAACATTGTCCTCGGTAACGGTTTCTTTGTGTAGCTTACTGTCTTCCTCCCATCGTTCTTGGGCAATGGCCAAATCTTTTTCTATTCGTTTTTCATCATCCCTTAGTTTGGCGGCCTCCTCGTATTTTTGTTTTTTTACGACAGTATTTTTTAGTTCACGAACGTCTTCCAATTGTTTTTCCAGTTCCAATATTTGTTTGGGAACATCCATATTAACAATATGCACGCGCGAACCTGCCTCGTCCAGGGCATCAATGGCCTTGTCCGGTAAATACCTGTCCGTCATATACCTATTGGTAAGTTTTACACAGGCAATTATCGCTTCATCTGTGTAGATTACGTTATGGTGGTCCTCGTACTTTCCTTTGATATTCTTTAAGATCTCAATGGTCTCGGTTACGGTTGTAGGCTCAACGATTACCTTTTGAAATCGTCTTTCTAGGGCACCATCTTTTTCTATGTATTGTCTGTATTCGTCCAAAGTGGTGGCTCCAATACATTGAATTTCACCTCTCGCGAGTGCTGGCTTAAACATATTGGAAGCATCCAAACTACCTGTGGCCCCGCCGGCACCTACAATAGTGTGGATCTCATCGATGAATAGAATTACATCATCATTTTTTTCGAGTTCGTTCATGACCGCCTTCATTCGCTCTTCAAATTGGCCGCGGTATTTGGTACCTGCAACCAAAGAAGCCAAATCCAGGGTTACTACCCTTTTATTGTATAGTATTCTGGAAACTTTCTTGTTGATTATCCTTAGGGCAAGTCCTTCGGCAATGGCACTTTTACCAACACCTGGTTCTCCTATTAGCAGAGGATTGTTCTTTTTTCTTCTACTTAGAATTTGGGAAACCCTTTCAATTTCCTTTTCACGCCCCACAACGGGGTCCAATTTGTTTTCCTCTGCCATTTTGGTCAGGTCGCGACCAAAATTGTCCAATACAGGGGTCTTTGATTTTTTGCTTCCCTTTTGCCCGGAACCGGAAGTGCCAAAAGTGCCTTCTTTTTCTTCATTGGGCTCATCGGAATCACTAGGAAAGGATTCCGAAGTAGGGGAATCTATATAATCGTCATCACTTGTTATCATTGATTTAAACTGGTCTTTTACTCCATCATAGTCCACTTTTAATTTATGTAGTAATTTAGTGGTAGGGTCGTTTTCATTACGTAAAATACATAGTAATAAATGGGCCGTATTGATAGAGGAGCTTTGAAATAATTTAGCTTCTAGAAATGTTGTTTTCAGCGCACGCTCCGCCTGTCTGGTCAGATGCAGGTTCTTTTTGTCCTTTTGTGCAGCGCCAGCATTTGGATTGGCGGGACTTAATATCTCCACTTTTCTTCTCAAGTGATCCAAGTCCACGTCCAATGCGTCTAAAATGCTTATTGCTTTTCCATTACCGTCCCGCAGTAATCCCAGCATTAAATGCTCGGTTCCAATGAAGTCGTGACCCAATCTTAAGGCCTCTTCCTTACTGTAAGCAATAACATCTTTTACTCTAGGGGAAAAATTGTCGTCCATAAAATATCCTTTCAACTTTAAAAATAGTAAATCTATATCAATCTATGGCAAATACTATACCTAATATTCGTTAAAGGTGGTCGATTTGCCGAAATAAGCCATTATTTGCAAAAAAATTAACAATCAAATCGTTATCCGAACCTCATATTTGAAGTGTTAATAAATTCTTCACAAAAGTCTGTCCTAAGTACTTGTATAGTATCGATTTTACGTATATTGTCCTGCTTTTTTAACTAAAAATAAATAGAAGATTTTAAATGGCAGAAGGAGAAAAATTAATTCCGATTAACATTGAAGATGAAATGAAATCTGCCTACATTGATTATTCAATGTCGGTCATTGTGTCACGTGCCCTGCCAGATGTTAGGGATGGTTTAAAGCCAGTGCATAGAAGGGTTTTGTTCGGAATGCACGAGTTAGGTGTTAGATCTAATAGTGCCCATAAGAAATCCGCGCGTATTGTCGGGGAAGTATTAGGTAAGTATCATCCACACGGAGATACTTCTGTTTATGATTCCATGGTGCGTATGGCCCAGGAGTGGAGTTTAAGGTATATGTTGGTCGATGGCCAGGGAAACTTTGGTTCCGTTGATGGTGACAGTCCTGCAGCGATGCGTTATACGGAGGCCCGTATGCGTAAAATTGCGGATGATATGTTGGCCGATATTGATAAGGATACTGTGGATCATCAGCTTAATTTTGATGATTCCTTACAGGAGCCAACGGTACTCCCTACTAGGATACCTAATTTATTGATCAATGGGGCTTCCGGAATTGCAGTGGGTATGGCGACCAATATGCCGCCCCATAACCTCTCGGAAGTAGTGGACGGTACCGTTGCCTATATTGACAATAACGATATTGAGATCGATGAGCTGATTACCCATATCAAGGCACCGGATTTTCCAACAGGTGGTATAATTTATGGCTACGACGGGGTTAAGGAGGCTTTCCATACCGGACGTGGTCGTGTAGTAATGAGGGCGAAAGCCAATTTTGAGGAAGTTCAGGGAAGAGAGAGTATTGTAGTGACGGAAATTCCTTATCAGATCAACAAGGCGGACATGATCAAGAAGACTGCCGATCTGGTCAATGAAAAAAAGATAGAAGGAATTTCTACCATAAGGGATGAATCTGATAGGAACGGTATGCGTATCGTTTATATCCTTAAAAGGGATGCTATTCCAAATATAGTACTTAATACCTTATACAAGTATACTTCCTTACAGTCCTCTTTTAGTGTTAATAACATTGCACTTGTAAACGGAAGGCCACAATTGTTGAACGTTAAGGAGATGATCCACTATTTTGTGGAGCACCGTCACGAAGTGGTTGTAAGGCGCACGGAGTTTGAGCTGAAGAAGGCCGAAGACAGGGCGCACATCCTAGAAGGACTTATTATAGCCTCGGATAATATAGACGAGGTAATTGCGATCATAAGAGCTTCCTCCAATGCTGATGAGGCAAGGGAAAAGCTTATGGAGCGCTTCAAGCTTAGTGAAATTCAGGCCAAGGCCATTGTTGAAATGCGTTTACGCCAATTGACAGGTCTGGAGCAGGATAAATTAAGGACGGAGTACGAAGAAATAATCTTGACCATTGCGGATTTAAAGGATATCCTTGCCAAGAAAGAGCGAAGGATGCAGATAATTAAGGATGAGCTGCTAGAGGTTAAGGACAAGTATGGCGATAACCGTCGTTCCGAAATAAATTTTGCTGGTGGTGACCTAAGTATGGAGGATATGATTCCTGATGAGCAAGTGGTAATTACCATTTCCCATGCCGGTTATATTAAAAGAACGCCTCTTTCGGAATATAAGACCCAAAACAGGGGTGGTGTTGGCCAAAAGGCATCTTCCACTAGAAATGAAGATTTCTTGGAACATCTTTTCGTGGGTACCAACCACCAATACATGTTGTTCTTTACCCAAAAGGGTAAATGTTTCTGGATGCGCGTGTATGAAATTCCGGAGGGTACCAAAACTTCCAAAGGACGTGCTATCCAAAACTTGATCAATATTGAGAACGATGATATGGTGAAAGCCTTCATCTGTACCCAGGATTTAAAGGATGAGGAATATGTAAACAGTCATTATGTTATTATGGCGACCAAAAAGGGTATCGTTAAAAAAACATCTTTGGAACAATACTCAAGGCCAAGACAGAATGGTATTAATGCGATAAGTATTCGTGAGGACGATGAACTTTTGGAAGCTAAACTTACCACAGGTTCAAGTCAGATTTTCCTAGGGTTAAAGTCCGGTAAGGCTATTAGGTTCGAGGAGGTAAAGACGAGACCTATGGGTAGAAATGCATCCGGTGTACGTGGAATTACCCTGGCACATGATAATGATGAGGTAATAGGTATGGTGGCCGTGCATAATTTTGAAGAGGAAATATTGGTAGTGTCCGAGAATGGGTACGGAAAACGTTCCAGTATTGAAGACTATAGAATCACCAATAGAGGAGGTAAAGGGGTGAAGACTATCTCCATTACCGATAAAACTGGTGGATTGGTAGCTATTAAAAATGTTTCGGACTCCGATGATTTAATGATTATCAATAAATCGGGTATCGCAATTAGGATGAGTGTTGAGGATTTAAGAGTAATGGGTAGGGCAACACAGGGTGTTCGACTTATTAATATTAAAGGCAACGATTCCATTGCTGCTGTGGCCAAAGTTATGAAGGATGAAGACGAAATAGATGACATTACAACCTTGGAGGTAGATGCCAAAGAAGAAGATGGCACGGCTCTTGATAATGATAGTGCGGAAACCAAAGAATAACATTTAAACACTAATAAGTAAATTTAATTTGAAATGAAAACAAATATTTTAATACTCTCGACTATGCTTTTTTCGGTAGTCGGAATTGCTCAAAAGGATGAGATAAAAACGGCTGATAAGGCGTTAAAGTCGGGCGATGCCATGGCTGCGAAAACAGCATTGGATGGTGCATCTTCACTAATTGCCAGTGCAGACCCAAAAATGCAGGCCCAATATTATTTTTTAAGGGGAAGCGCTTATGCTGAACTGGCTAAAAAAGGAACTGCTGGTGCTTTTGATGAAGCTATTTCTTCCCTTAAAAAAGTAAGTGAAGTAGAAGAAAAGAGTGGTAAGGCCAAATACGGATCGGATGCCAAGGAAAAACTTTCTGGTATGACCGCTGATCTGATCAATTCTGCTGTGGAAGATAACAATAACAAAAAGTACGAGGAAGCTGCCGGTAAACTCTATATGGGGTACCAATTAAGTCCTCAGGATACTGTTTATCTTTATTATGCGGCCAGTAGCGCTGTAAATGGAGGACATTATGAGAAGGCACTTAAATATTACAATGAGTTAAAGGATTTGGGTTATGATGGAGGCGGAATGGTTTATAAAGCTACCAACGTGTCTACTGGTGAAGTCGAGGAGATGGAGAAAACACAAAGAGAATTAATGGTTAAATCTGGGGCCTATAAAGATCCAGTGGACGAGAAGACCCCTTCAAAAACCACGGAAATAGTAAAGAATATTGCCTTGATATATACACAATTGGGTCAAGATGACAATGCGTTGGATGCTTATAAGGATGCAAGGGCAAAAGATCCAAAGGATGTGAACTTGATTCTGAACGAAGCCAATCTTTACTATAAGATGGGCGATAAGGAGAAATTCAAGGCTTTAATGGCAGAAGCTTCGGAAGTTGCTCCTGATAATCCCGATTTGTTCTACAATGTTGGTGTTATCAATATGGAACAAGGGTTAATTGAAGATGCAAGGAAAGCTTATAGAAGGGCAATCGAAATTAATCCAGGCTATGTCAATGCACAACTGAATCTTTCTACAACCTACGTTAACGAAGGTAACGGTTTGATAGATGAAATGAACTCACTTGGCAATTCCAAAAAAGATATAGCCAGGTATGATGAATTGAAGGAGAAAAAAGATAGTTTGTTCCGCGACGGGGCCATAATCTTGGAGGATGCCTTAAAATTGAATCCTGATAACCAAAGCATTCTTTCCCAATTAAAGAATATTTATGGTGCCTTAGGAGATAATGAAAACTTCTTGCGCCTTAAAAAGCTTAGCGGAGAGTAATACCATATTTCAACAATATATTAAAGGGCCTATCGCAAAACGATGGCCCTTTTTTTATATGATTTTTTTGATTACCCTTAGCTTATGGGTATAGGTATTTGTTTCGGCATTGAAAATTCCTGTATGGTCTATCCGGTCTATTCTGACCTTGCCAAAGGAATGGATAACATAGTTGTTCTCCATGATAATCCCTACGTGGTCTATAATGCCATCATTATTGTCAAAAAAGGCCAGATCCCCTGGTTCACTTTCCTCAATAAAACTTAAGGCTTCCCCTTGGGTAGATTGCTGTTGGGCTCCTCTGAGTAAACGATAGCCGTTGGTTCTGTAGGCCATTTGGGTAAATCCCGGACCGTCAATTCCAAAAGTGGTTTTTCCTCCCCATAGGTAAGGAGCGTTTAAATAGAGAAGAGCTTTGTTTACGAGTTGGTCCTTGTCCTGTTTTCCGACTGTGAACGAGCCGTCGAACTTGTGGTTTAAAGGACAATTTTGTGGTATGCACGATCCTAGGACAATAGGAAGCAGTACATTGTTCTCTGTTTCTATAAATGAAATAAGTTCGGAAGATATTTTTGTTGATTCCAGACTTTCCATTTCCTTAAATAGGTCTTCGTCAATAAAGGTGAATTGCTGATTACTGACCCAGCCTTCAAAATTATCGAAAGCATTACGGATCTTGCTCCATTTTTTTCTCTGATCCAATACCTTAAAATGTTCCCCGTACAAAAGTTGGGAAACCATTTCGCTGGTGTCGTCTGCAACGGAACGTATTGGGACAATACTAAGGTGGCAAATACCGTATTGCATGGGCTTGCTTTACAAGAACTTATTAATTTCTTTCTATAATTATTGCAGAAGCGCCACCGCCACCATTACATATGGCCGCTGCTCCTATTTTTGCTTTATTTTGATCCAGTATGTTGAGTAATGTAATAATGATCCTTGCCCCGGAACAACCCAAGGGGTGACCTAAAGAAACGGCTCCGCCATTCACATTCACATTTTTATCTGTAAGACCAAGTATTTTCATATTGGCGAGGCCAACCACAGAGAAGGCTTCGTTAAATTCGAAATAATCAACATCTTCCATGCCGATACCGGCTTTGGTCAACGCTTTAGGAAGAGCTTTTGCCGGCGCTGTTGTGAACCACTTGGGTTCCTGGGCCGCATCGGCATAACTTTTTATGGTTGCCAAAGGTTTTAATCCAAGTTCCTTTGCTTTTTCCTTGCTCATTAATACCAAAGCTGCTGCACCATCATTAATAGTTGAAGCGTTGGCTGCCGTTACCGTACCATCCTTGGAAAATGCAGGGCGCAATCCAGGAATTTTATCCAGTTTAACATTTTTAAATTCTTCATCTTCGGTTACCAGTATGGGTTCGCCCCTTCTTTGTGGGACTTCCACGGGTACTACTTCATTGGCAAATTTTCCACTTGCCCAGGCATTCGCGGATCTTTGGTAGGATTGAATGGCAAAATTATCTTGGTCTTCCCTGCTAAATTCATATTCAATAGCGCAGGCGTCCGCACATGTTCCCATGGCCTGCTGGTCATAAGCGTCGACAAGTCCATCTTTTTGCATGCCATCGATCAATGTGGCGGGCCCAAATTTTTGGCCACTCCTTAAATGAATATAATGAGGTATTAGGCTCATGTTTTCCATACCCCCGGCAACAACAATATTATTGTCTCCCAATGCTATGGACTGGGCGGCCATCATCACCGATTTCATTCCAGAGGCACAGACCTTGTTGACTGTGGTACAGGGGACCGTATTGGGTATGCCGGCATAAATAGCTGCTTGTCTTGCTGGTGCCTGACCGGTTCCTGCCTGAACAACGTTTCCCATTAGAACTTCCTCCACTTTGGAAGGGTCCAATTTAATTTTACTCAATGCACCCTTAATGGCAATAGCGCCAAGTTCAGGTGCCGGAATGGTGGACAATGCTCCCATAAAGCTTCCTATGGGTGTTCTAACAGCGGAAACGATCACAACATCTTTCATCAAGTTCATTTTTATTATCTGCGAATTTAATAAATTAATGTGCAATGAGATGCGCAACGGTAGAATATTCCAAGTTATTTATGAACCCCTCACTGTTTTTTGGGTATTGGTAATAGATGAAATAAAGCCTACGCCCCTTGGTTAAATTCTATAAGTCCGTTTCAAAAGTGGTGTTATTTGGGCAAAGTGTCATTTTAAGTTTATATTTTTCTATTTTTGACTATATATACTTTCCGTATGCGCACTTTTTTGGATAGCCTTTATAAAAATCATTCCCTGGTTTATAAGTATTTTTTATATTTCTCGGCTGTTTTCTTTATTGTATTCTTTTTTCCACGTGGCGGAAAGTTTAAGTACGAATACCAAAAAGGCAAGCCTTGGCAATACAATAATTTTTATGCGCCTTTCGATTTTTCTATAAATAAGGGCGAGGAGGAAATTATTAAGGAAAAGGAGAAAATAGAAAGCAATCATATAGACTACTATTATTATGACCCCGGTATTGTAGCCGAAGTGGACAGCACAATTGGGAAGGAGCTGGGTAAGGTTTTTAATTCCGCCGGTTTCAACCAGAATGAACTAGAAAGGATTCAAGGGGTTGCCAATGACGTTTTGGCGGAGCTATATGCAAATGGCATTCTGTCCAAAATTGAACGTAGGAGTACTAGGAATAGTCTTTATCTGGTTAAGAACAATGAAGCCACTAAATTAAATTTTGATGATGTATATAGCTTATCCGAGGTAGAGGGTGTTATTAGGAAAAAACTGGCTCAAAGTAATTTGTCGGCTTATGAGCCGTCCTTTCAGGAGTTGTTCTTCAATTTTATAAAACCTAATGTTAGTTTTGATGCCGATTTATCCAATAAGGAACTGGAGTCCGAATATTCAAAGATTTCCTATACGTTGGGGAATGTGGACGAGGGCAAGCTCATCATTGCCAAAGGGGAAGTGGTGGAACAGGAGGACGTTAGGGTATTGGATTCGTTGAAAAGTGAGTTTGAGTCGGAGTTATGGGAAGAGAACAATCAATATTTTATACTGTTCGGCTATACCGTATTGGTGGCAATGGTATTAATGATGTTTTTTCTTTTTCTTAAAAAATATCGCCCGGAAATCTTTAGGGACAATACCAAAGTGACCTTTATTATAGTAAATATTCTTATCATGGTCTTTTTGACCACCATGGTGGTCAAATATGATGTGGAGTATGTTTTTGTGGTTCCTCTATGTATTTTGCCCTTGGTGCTCAAGACATTTTTTGATGCAAGAATGGGGCTCTTTGTACATGTTCTTACCGTTTTAATTTTGGGTTTTGTGGTGCCCAACAGTTTTGAATATATATTTCTCCAAACTTTGGCCGGTATTGTTACCATCCTGTCCGTATCCGAACTCTATAAAAGGGCAAATTTGTTTATATCGGTAGGCCAGATAACCCTGATTTATATTATTGGTTATTTTGCTTTTCATATGATCCATGAGGGTAACCTGGAAGATATACAGTGGATGGCTTTTGGGTATTTTTTCTTGAATGGAATGATTACGCTCTTTGTTCAGCCATTAATTTATATTCATGAGAAAATATTTGGTTTGGTATCCGATGTTTCCTTGTTGGAATTGTCCGATACCAATTCCAAATTATTAAAGGAGTTGTCGAATAAGGCTCCGGGAACTTTTCATCATTCCCTTCAGGTTGCCAATTTGGCGGAAGCCGCAGCGAACGAAATTGGGGCTAATGCCATGCTGGTAAGGGTAGGGGCGCTGTACCATGATATTGGTAAAATGAACAACCCTACCTATTTCACGGAAAACCAGATTACCAATGTAAACCCTCATGATGACTTGGAGCCCAGGGATGCGGCGGCCATAATTATTAACCACGTCATTGAAGGCATAGAAATAGCGAGGAAGAATAAGGTGCCGGATCGTGTAATAGATTTTATTCGTACCCATCATGGAACTTCATTGGTCTTTTATTTTTACAAAAAACAGGAGGCCTTGGAAGGGGAGGTAAATGAAGAAGATTTTAGATACCCAGGACCGATTCCTTTTTCGAAGGAAACCGCCATTTTAATGATGGCCGATTCTGTGGAAGCTGCTTCCAAGAGTTTAAAGAACCCCACTTTTTTGATAATCGATGAATTCGTGGAAAGGATCATTGAAGGCCAAATCAAGGGCGGCCAGTTTTTAAATGCCAATATAACCTTCAAGGAAATAGAAGCGATAAAGAAGATTTTGAAACAGAAATTGGTCAATATTTATCATTTAAGGGTAGAATATCCAGAGTAGTTGGTTTCTAGAATTGTTTGAAGCTTAATTAGATAAGTTGAATAATTGGACAAATAGTAAGAACAAGTAAAAAAAAATTGAAAAATTGTTGCGTTCTTATGAATGAAAAAGTACATTTGCAACCGCATTTTTAATGCGTGAGCTTTGAAATTATTGGAGAGGTGCCGGAGTGGTAACGGAGCAGATTGCTAATCTGTCGACGGGTAACTGTCGCCAGGGTTCGAGTCCCTGTCTCTCCGCTTTTTTTTAGAGTAGTATTGTTGAGATGGTTTTAACCATTCTCGGGGTGTAGCGTAGCCCGGTTATCGCGCCGCGTTTGGGACGCGGAGGTCGCAGGTTCGAATCCTGCCACCCCGACGAACCTAGAAATAGGTAACGACAAAAACACTGTTAATCAATTGATTTTCAGTGTTTTTTGTTTTTACACATTTTCTTTGATATCAAATGATATCATATGTGCACACCTAATTCGGTGTGCAAATCGGTGTGCAACTGTTCACTGGAATTGTAGTAACTTGAAAGAACTTTAGGGTAGTATTTGACTTTTTTCGGATCAAGTCCAAAAGTTGGGTTTTTACCATTTTAAGAATATAATTTAATCAAGCGATATAAGAAGTATTCCGTATTCCTGACTCCCCTAAATTG
>NZ_JALKBB010000070.1:0-2599 GCF_023016025.1 Arenibacter sp. S6351L
TGGAAAATCCGGTGATATTGACCACCTAATTCCGGTTTAAACTGACCATGGCATTCCTGAGTATGTTGACCACCCCATTCCGGGGCATGTTGACCACCTAAAATCAAGCGAATTACAGAGAGCTATCGAGGGTTATCTTCGAGCTGTTATTAAACCAAACAGCAAAGGAGATGGCCGGAAAATCGATAGAGATGAGTAAACTAAGAAATGTTATTAAACTACACCTTCAAGGAAAGAGCAAGGTGTTTATCAGTCAGTACCTAGGTATTTCCCGAAACACGGTGAAGAAGTACATAAGGCAATTTAGTGCCTTAAAAATGCCGTATGAGGAGATTGAGGTTTTGAGTGACCTATCCCTAGAGGCTTTATTTATAAATGCTCCCCAGCGGGAGCTCCCTGAGCATTTAAAGGCCTTGTACGCTTTCTTTCCTTATGCAGAGCGGCAACTCAAGAAAACTGGATTTACCAAGATGCTGCTATGGCAGGAGTATAAAGGGCAATACCCGCAAGGAGTCCAAAGTAGCCAGTTTTGTGAACATTACAACCGGTGGAGCCGTAGCATTCATGTCAGGCCTACCATGCACATGACCCACAAGGCCGGAGACAAGATGTATGTGGATTATGCAGGTGAGACCCTTGAACTTATTGATAGGGAAAGCGGGGAGATCATTGATATACAATTCTTTGTAGCTATACTTGGGGCGAGCCAACTCACCTATGCAGAGGCAAGTTTGAGCCAGAAAAAAGAGGACTTTATATCCTCGGTAGAAAATGCGATGCATTATTTTGGCGGAGTTCCGGCTGCCATAGTCCCTGACAACCTTAAGTCGGCCGTGACCAAAAGCAATCGTTATGAGCCTACTTTGAACGAAACGTTTTTGGATTTCTCCGAACACTATGGCACAACGGTATTGCCGGCAAGAGCCTATAAACCCAGAGACAAGTCTTTAGTAGAAGGAGCCGTTAAGATCCTCTATACGCGTATATACAGCATATTAAAGGAACAACAATTCTTCGACCTCAAGTCGCTCAACCAATCCATATTGATTCTTTTGGAGAAGCATAACAATGCAAATATGACGGGAAGGCCATACAGCCGTAGACAGCTCTTCGAAGAGCTTGAAAGGGATCAACTCTGCTTACTTCCCCAACAGTATTATGAGGTCCGTAAACAAGCCCTTGTGACCGTTCTCAATAATGGACATGTTATTTTAGGAGAAGACAAGCATTACTATAGCGTTCCATATCAATATATCCGCAAGAAGGTAAAGATTCTCTATAGCGCAAAAAACGTTGAGATTTTTTATGGCTATGGACGTATCGCCGTGCACCCAAGGGTAAAAAGCCCCCATCATTACAGTACGCTGGCCGAACATATGGCCTCAACCCATCGCTTTGCCACAGAGTGGACACCCCAGCGTTTTATAGATTGGGCGGCCTCCATCGATCAGGATGTAAAAGTATTGATCACCAACATTCTCAATAAAAAACAACATCCGGAACAAGCCTATAAAAGTTGTATGGGCATACTTTCCCTTACCAAAAAGGTAGGTAAGGAACGTTTGGTCAAAGCCTGTGGAAAATCCCTTGAATATGGGATCTACAATTATATGATGGTGCAAAACATTCTCGATAGAGGACTCGACCAAATGGAAGAAGAACAACAGGAAGAATCAATCCCTTCCCATAAAAACATCAGAGGAAGCAATTATTATAAGTAATCAATAAACACATCTATATGAATCAAACCACGTTATCGAAAATGAAAACCCTTGGGCTTCACGGCATGTACGAAGTCTTTAAAACAACCATTGAAAGCGGCAAGAGCGATCATTATACCATTGACCAACTCATGGCCCAGCTTATTGAAACAGAATACGATTATCGTCAAAATCGAAAGATTGAACGCAGTGTACAAAGTGCCCAGTTCCGCTATAGGGCAGCTTTAGAAGACGTAATCTTTGATGCCTCTCGCAATTTGGACCGTACCAAACTCTTACGCTTAGCTCAAGGAGATTATATCTCTAATGGACAGGACGTTCTCATTACCGGAAGTACCGGGGCAGGTAAAAGCTATCTCGCTACCGCATTAGGCTACCAGGCATGTATAGATGGATATAGGGTAAAATATTACAACACCAACCGTTTGATGGCTAAACTAAAGATGGCCAAAGCTGATGGGTTCTATTTGAAAGAACTGGCCAAATTGGAACGTTTGCAGCTTATCATCCTAGATGATTTTGGCCTACAACCAATGGATCAACAAAGCAGAATAGCACTTTTAGAGATTATCGAGGATCGACATGGTAAGAACTCAGTAATCATCACTTCCCAATTACCAGTAAGCCGCTGGTATGATATTATTGGGGAGAAAACCATTGCAGATGCAACTATGGACAGACTTGTGCACCATGCACATCGTTTTGAACTTCAGGGGGAATCTATGCGAAAAAAGAAAAGCAGAGTAGAATAAAAAGCAGCTAAAAAAATCAATAAATTTGTTCAATATGATAGCTCACAAATCGTTCTTTTAGAAACCTGAAAATGACTGGTCAACATACTCCGGAATGGGGTGGTCACTATGACCGGAATATCCACC
>NZ_JALKBB010000071.1:0-2267 GCF_023016025.1 Arenibacter sp. S6351L
CAGTGGCACCAGTGGCCCCGGTTTCTCCTTGTATACCCTGAATTCCTTGAGCTCCAGTATCTCCTTTGACGCCCTGGTCGCCTGTGGCTCCGGTCTCACCGGTGTTTCCTTTTTCACCAGTTGCACCTGTCGCACCAGTGGCCCCGGTTTCTCCTTGTATACCTTGAATTCCTTGAGCTCCAGTATCTCCCTTGTCACCCTTTTCACCTGTAGCTCCGGTATCACCCTTTTCGCCTGTAGCACCAGTATCACCTTTCTCACCTTGGATTCCTTGAGCTCCTGTATCGCCCTTATCTCCTTGGTCGCCTTTGTCACCTTTTAGACCCTGAATTCCTTGAGCTCCTGTTGCTCCTGTAGCTCCGGTGGCACCAGTATCTCCTTTCTCACCCTGAATACCTTGCTCTCCAGTTGCTCCTGTAGCACCAGTATCACCCTTGTCACCTTTGTCACCAGTTGCACCAGTGGCTCCAGTATCTCCCTTGTCACCTTTTTCACCAGTGGCTCCTGTCGCCCCGGTCTCACCTTGGATACCTTGAGCTCCAGTTACACCTTGGATACCCTGTTCTCCGGTAGCACCAGTGGCTCCGGTTTCTCCTTGTATACCTTGAATTCCTTGGGCTCCAGTAGCCCCGGTATCTCCTTGATCACCCTTTGCTCCAGTATCACCTTTGTCTCCTTTTAAACCTTGTATACCTTGTTCCCCAGTGGCACCAGTCGCTCCGGTTTCCCCTTGTATACCTTGAATTCCTTGAGCTCCGGTATCACCCTTGTCACCCTTGTCACCCTTGTCTCCAGTGGCACCTGTTGAACCTGTAGCACCGGTATCTCCTTTTTCTCCTTTATCACCAGTGGCACCAGTTTCACCTTGAATACCTTGAGCTCCGGTTTCACCTTTCTCACCTTGAGCTCCAGTATTACCTTTCTCGCCTTGATCACCTTTTAGACCTTGGATACCCTGTTCTCCGGTTGCGCCTGTAGCTCCAGTTTCTCCCTGAATACCTTGAATTCCTTGAGCTCCGGTTTCACCTTGAACACCTTGGATTCCTTGAGCTCCTGTAGCACCAGTTTCACCTTGGATCCCTTGAATACCTTGTGCACCAGTATCTCCTTTGACGCCCTGGTCGCCTGTGGCTCCGGTCGCACCGGTGTCACCTTTCTCACCTTGGTCACCTTTTACGCCTTGGATACCCTGTTCTCCAGTTGCACCTGTGGCTCCGGTTTCACCTTGTATGCCTTGCTCTCCAGTTGCTCCAGTAGCACCAGTATCACCCTTGTCACCCTTTTCACCTGTGGTTCCAGTTGCCCCGGTTTCTCCTTTTTCACCTTGATCACCCTTTACACCTTGGATACCCTGTTCTCCAGTTTCTCCAGTTTCACCTTTTTCACCAGTAGCCCCAGTTTCACCTTGAATACCCTGGATTCCTTGAGCTCCAGTATCTCCTTTGACGCCCTGGTCGCCTGTGGCTCCGGTCGCACCCGTGTCTCCTTTATCTCCTTGATCACCTTTTACACCTTGGATACCCTGTTCGCCAGTGGCTCCGGTCTCACCTTGAATACCCTGAATTCCTTGAGCTCCAGTTTCTCCTTTGTCACCTTTTTCACCAGTAGCACCAGTGGCCCCGGTCTCACCTTGGATACCTTGAATCCCTTGAGCTCCGGTATCTCCTTTGACGCCCTGGTCGCCTGTGGCTCCAGTCGCACCGGTGTCTCCTTTCTCACCCTGAATACCTTGCTCTCCAGTTGCTCCTGTAGCACCAGTATCACCCTTGTCTCCAGTAGCTCCAGTTGAACCTGTAGCACCGGTTTCTCCAGTATCTCCCTTGTCACCAGTTGCACCAGTGGCCCCGGTCTCACCTTGGATACCTTGAATACCTTGAGCTCCAGTATCTCCCTTATCTCCTTGGTCGCCTTTGTCACCTTTTAGACCTTGAATTCCTTGTTCTCCAGAGGCACCAGTTGCACCAGTGGCCCCGGTCTCACCTTGGATGCCTTGAATTCCTTGAGCTCCAGTATCTCCTTTGACGCCCTGGTCGCCTGTGGCTCCGGTCGCACCGGTTTCACCTTTCTCACCTTGATCACCCTTTACACCTTGGATTCCTTGTTCTCCAGTATCTCCTTTGTCACCAGTAGCACCAGTTTCTCCTTGTATACCTTGAGCTCCGGTTTCACCTTTATCTCCTTGATCACCTTTTACACCTTGGATACCTTGAATCCCTTGAGCTCCGGTGTCTCCTTTCTCACCCTGAATACCTTGCTCTCCAGTTGCT
>NZ_JALKBB010000072.1:0-2266 GCF_023016025.1 Arenibacter sp. S6351L
ATTTAGGGGAGTCAGGAATACGGAATACTTCTTATATCGCTTGATTAAATTATATTCTTAAAATGGTAAAAACCCAACTTTTGGACTTGATCCCTTTTCTCCTGCCCGACGGCAAGGCGGGTTTGTTTCGTTTTCTTTGGACAAGCAAAGAAAATGAAAGAATAATTTTAACAAAAATTTCATTCGATTTTGCCCAATAAACAAAGCTAAAATCAAAAAACACGAAATATTATGTTCATCCTAATTTTTGAAGAAACACAACAAATAAGCATGATCCAAAATCAATTCTGATTTACCTTGAAATAAAAAATCCCCTGATTTTAATAAAATCAGGGGATTACTATGTTGGCCTACTAGGACTCGAACTTATATGCTTTTAAATCAATATGTTTCTATTTAACTGAAAATGTGCACTTTAACCAATATCAAAAACCACATAAGACCATAATAAACCAAGAAAAACCATCATTTGTTGTACCTATGTTGTACCTGGATTTTGTATCTTTACTACATATGTTCGAAAAAAATGGCAACAATCAACACTATATTAAGAAAAAAAAGTAACAAACAAGGACTTTTTCCAATCGCAGTTCGAGTCACTAAAGATAGAAAATCAACTTTTCTATACACAGGTCAATATCTTGACCCCAAATTTTGGGACGGGACAAAACAAAAAGTTAAAAAATCACACCCTAATTCTGCACGTTTAAATAATCTAATTGCAATTAAGCAGGCGGAAGCGAATTCCATTTTATTGGATACGGCTGCAAAAGATGGCGACCATTTTTCTGTTCAAGAATTGAAATCACAATTGACTACCACTTTATCCGGACACTCCTTTTTTGAGTACGCTGAAAAGCACTTTAAGCAATTGAAGGAAAGCAAAAAATTATCCCGTATAGATAGTGAACGCCCCCTACTCAATCGCATCAAAGATTATATGGGAGGTAAATCATTAAGTTTTGACCAGATAACTGTTCCCTTTCTGCGAGGTCTACAGAGTTATTTGAGAGCCGTGGGCACACTTGGTGATCGAAGTATTGCCAATGTTCTAATGTTTATCCGCACGTTATACAATAGAGCTATACAGGAAAAACTGGTGAAACCTGAATTTTATCCTTTTGGCTCTGAAAAGGGCAAGATTAAAATTAAAATACCACAATCTGTCAAAATAGGTCTGACAAGTGAAGAAATTTCCCGTATCGAAAATCTAGACCTTTCAGTTCATGCCCCGCAAAATCATGCACGGAATGTCTGGTTATTCAGCTTTTATTTGGCAGGAATGCGTATCGCTGATGTTTTAAAAATAAAATGGGCCGATATTCATGAGGGTCGTCTCTTTTATCAGATGAGCAAAAACAGTAAAGTAATCTCCTTAAAAATATCAGACAAGCTCCAAAATATTATCGATCAATATGCTGACCTTGATCCTGGAACGAATGAGTATATCTTTCCCGAATTAAGAGGTATTGACCATAACAATGCGGACCGTATGTTGCGTAGCACAAAAAATGCCACCTTAAAATTCAATAAACATTTAAAGAAAATAACTGTAAAGGCCGGAATCAGCAAAAAAATAACCATGCACATTGCCCGTCATTCCTTTGGGAATATTGCTGGCGATAAGATTCATCCATTGATGTTACAAAAGCTATATCGGCACAGTGATTTAAAAACAACCATAAACTATCAAGCTAATTTTATTCATAAGGAAGCTGACGAGGCTTTAGATGCGGTAATCAATTTTTGATTATATACTTATCTATCCTAACTTTTTTTGGCTTTAAAGAACCAAAGTAATCGCAAGTTGTTTCAAATCAACATTATGCTGTCGTATTGGTAATATTGAATTATAGAAACCAAAAATATATTTCTTCCCCTATCCACTAAAAAGCACTCATAGAATGCCAGATAATATAACCGAACACTTTTTCAAAACACTAAATCGAAAGCCCCTTACCCTTGTACTTCGACCAATCAGTGAGTTCATCCTTGAACCCGTTGTAAACCTCCGCTTGCCCTTTGCCCCGATTGCCCAATAACGAACTGATGGCATAAACGCCATTCCTCAATAGGCGGTTCTGTTGAATGCTGGACTGCCTTTTGATCGCTTCTTCCACTGTTGTTCGAAGCCCGTCGTCCATATGATGTTGCACAATTTCCCGATGTAAGTTTGGGTAAACTTTTTCAGCTGTCAGCATAAAGGCGACCCTATCGTACATTCCCCTTTCCATTAGATGGCCCGCCCAAAGGTTCTTGAGATCGT
>NZ_JALKBB010000073.1:0-1871 GCF_023016025.1 Arenibacter sp. S6351L
AAGTTCATTGATATATTGTAAAGACAGCGCGCCACATACTTGGAAACGGGGATGTGGTGCAGAAAAAGAAATCGAAATAACGGGCCGGGAAAAACGTTTTATGGGTTGATCGAAGTTATATAAGAATCAACGATGAAGAGTTTGATCCTGGCTCAGGATGAACGCTAGCGGCAGGCCTAACACATGCAAGTCGAGGGGCAGCGGGGATAAGCTTGCTTATCCGCCGGCGACCGGCGCACGGGTGCGCAACGCGTATAGAATCTGCCTTGTACTGGGGAATAGCCCAGAGAAATTTGGATTAACGCCCCATAGTATGTAGGAGTGGCATCACTTTTACATTAAAGGTTACGGTACAAGATGACTATGCGTCCCATTAGTTAGTTGGTAAGGTAACGGCTTACCAAGGCAGCGATGGGTAGGGGCCCTGAGAGGGGGATCCCCCACACTGGTACTGAGACACGGACCAGACTCCTACGGGAGGCAGCAGTGAGGAATATTGGACAATGGGCGGGAGCCTGATCCAGCCATGCCGCGTGCAGGAAGACGGTCCTATGGATTGTAAACTGCTTTTATACGGGAAGAACAAGGGGCACGTGTGCCCTTCTGACGGTACCGTAAGAATAAGGATCGGCTAACTCCGTGCCAGCAGCCGCGGTAATACGGAGGATCCAAGCGTTATCCGGAATCATTGGGTTTAAAGGGTCCGTAGGCGGGCCATTAAGTCAGGGGTGAAAGTCTGCAGCTCAACTGTAGAATTGCCCTTGATACTGGTGGTCTTGAGTTATAGTGAAGTAACTAGAATATGTAGTGTAGCGGTGAAATGCATAGATATTACATAGAATACCGATTGCGAAGGCAGGTTACTAACTATATACTGACGCTGATGGACGAAAGCGTGGGGAGCGAACAGGATTAGATACCCTGGTAGTCCACGCCGTAAACGATGGATACTAGCTGTCCGGATGCAAATCTGGGCGGCCAAGCGAAAGTGATAAGTATCCCACCTGGGGAGTACGTCCGCAAGGATGAAACTCAAAGGAATTGACGGGGGCCCGCACAAGCGGTGGAGCATGTGGTTTAATTCGATGATACGCGAGGAACCTTACCAGGGCTTAAATGTGGTCTGACAGCTTTAGAGATAGAGTTTCCTTCGGGCAGATCACAAGGTGCTGCATGGTTGTCGTCAGCTCGTGCCGTGAGGTGTCAGGTTAAGTCCTATAACGAGCGCAACCCCTGCCGTTAGTTGCCAGCATGTAAAGATGGGGACTCTAACGGGACTGCCGGTGCAAACCGCGAGGAAGGTGGGGATGACGTCAAATCATCACGGCCCTTACGTCCTGGGCCACACACGTGCTACAATGGCCGGTACAGAGAGCAGCCACTGGGCAACCAGGAGCGAATCTATAAAACCGGTCACAGTTCGGATCGGGGTCTGCAACTCGACCCCGTGAAGCTGGAATCGCTAGTAATCGGATATCAGCCATGATCCGGTGAATACGTTCCCGGGCCTTGTACACACCGCCCGTCAAGCCATGGAAGCCGGGAGTGCCTGAAGTCCGTCACCGCAAGGAGCGGCCTAGGGCAAGATCGGTAACTAGGGCTAAGTCGTAACAAGGTAGCCGTACCGGAAGGTGCGGCTGGAACACCTCCTTTCTAGAGAATTTGCCCATGGGGCTTTTTTCAAGGGCCCGTTTTTTCGATTTCTGTTTTTACAACATAAAAAACTATAGTGAGTCTCATAGCTCAGCTGGTTAGAGCGCTACACTGATAATGTAGAGGTCGGCAGTTCGAGTCTGCCTGAGACTACAAAGTAGACGAGGTGCGGACGAGAAGTTCATGCCGCCAAGGGCGGTAAGTCTGCCCGGGACTAC
>NZ_JALKBB010000074.1:0-1657 GCF_023016025.1 Arenibacter sp. S6351L
TTAGGCACTTTCAGGAGTAGCCCTAATTTTTAGAACACATAGAATATAAAATGCCCTTGGATTTTATTTAGGGGCATTTATTATGCCCGATCTTGATTTTTGGACAGGAGGTATACTCTTGGTTCGATTTTGGTGTGGCCTTTGGCCAGGTATCCCATGATTTCTTTTGATCTGTCCTGGATTATGCCGCTTGTTGTAGTGTTCTGGCCATTCGCCTACCGATCTCCAGGGCATTGGCCGTATGGATACCGAAGAATATCCACAAGGTCTCTGTCTCTTTGGTCCTGGCCTTGATCTTTTTTAGGTGGTAGTGCTCTTTTTCCTTTCCAAAACTTCCTTCCAGTCGCGTGGCCCTTTCCTTGGTTATCATGGCCGCCATCTGTCTACGCTGCCCTTCGTGCTTCCCTGCCCTTCCCTTGCGCTTGAAATCGGTCCCTATATCGTACTTGGTAGCGAACCTTCTGTTCTTGTTGGTGGCATAGATGGCATCCGCCCCGGCCAATCTGGTCCTGGTCCGGGTCAGGCGCTGCGCCTTGAAGATGGTATCCTGGAACCGGTTGCCCTCATGGAAGGCATTGAAGTTCAGGTGCTCTATGAAGCTGATGCCGTCGATCTGGAACTTATTGACCTTTGCCCCGAACTCAACGGCCTTTATTTCCTTGCCGCGCACGATCGGCCTGAGATAATCCTTGCCGATACTTACGATACGCCCTGTCGGTTTTTCACCGGTATGGAAGATCCGGTGCTGTTGTTCGTATATCTTTCTTATCGTTGCCCTGCGCCGATGGTACCTCTCAGGCATTCGGAGTCCACGGCCCTTTTCCAGTTTGTCCAGCTCGCCATCGATCTTGTCAAGGAGCAGAAGGAGGCTGCGGTCCAACCTGGTCCGTTTCGACCTGGTCTTGCGCCGCATCTTGCTGTAGGAGATGTTGCGCCTTTTCCATTTCAGATATTTGGTCCGAGGGGTCTTTATGCCCAGGGCCTTACAGATCGCCTTTAGTTGGCGGTAGCTCCAATCCACCGATTCCCATAAAAGTTTCTCGTTGGTGGGGTACCTGATCTCGCTCTCGTAACAGGTCGCATCCATCACTACACTATGCTTATCGCCGATGTGCGCCGACCAGGAATCGAAAAGTGTCCGTTGGACCTTATCGATATCCATCTTTTTGGCCAGTTCGCAGCGGATCTCGCTAACGATCTTATAGTTCGTCAGACGCTTGCCCCCAAGATCGATGCCACAGAAGAACTGGTAATCGATATTGCCGTTGAGCTGCTCCACCAAACGCCTATCGGAACAACCGGCATAATGCTTTAGGAACATCAGGGCCAGTTTCCCCTTGGGACCGAATATCGATAGCGGCCCTTTTCGGGCATCGCCCAGACCAAAGGTCCGTACCAGTTCCTCCCACGGAACGGCAGTATAGATCTTCCCGAGGTCTCCCTCCAAAAAGCGATCGAAGAACAGTTCGAACTGCTCGGTGCGCGATGTAAATAAAAAAGTGTGCTGAAAATTGTCGAATCTGCGTGTATTGTACATACGTAATTAAGATAATACCCCGTTTTTAGAGCTGGAGACTCATATTCGGGGTTTTGTTTTATCTAAAATACGAATTAATATGCTGAATATCAAGTATTTAATATACCTCTGAAGGTGCCT
>NZ_JALKBB010000075.1:0-1459 GCF_023016025.1 Arenibacter sp. S6351L
GGATCAAGAACAAAACTTGGGTCTGAAGTGAATAATTTATTTCTTTGCACTTTAAATTACATTGATGAATAAAGGCACTGAGTTATCCTTGTTAAGTTTAATATTACCAGAAGGAATATTAGAGTATTTTGATATTGTTGGATTCGATAAGAAGCCTATAAAGCATGTTTTATATGAGAACCGTCTAACGATATATTTGGAGGAAAAAAAACAAATACCATCCAAGTACAAGGATTGCAAGTATAAAGCCAGTGGCTTCATGGAGCCTCGAATAATCGAGGATTATCCCGTTCGGGACAATCTACTATCATTAAATCTTAAACGAAGGCGTTGGGACGTTCTACTTGATAAAAAGTGGATTAAAGTAAGTCGTGAATGGGATGAATTTATTGCACAGGGAACTCGAATATCAAAAGAGTTTGCTGCTTTTTTAAAAGAAATCGACTGATAATACTGCTCTGAGCAGCCAACAACTTGGGCACCAGTATGGTATGTCCGGAAAAAGGCTTCAAAGACATTATAAGGATCACTTAAGTGATTTTAAGCAATGGGAGCATAAGAGTCATGCTAAACAGTGGCTTGTTTTCCCTGAAAACTTAGGTTCTTATTTATCCATTGATGAGACGGCGCTGTCCAAGGGAGAGCTCTTTACCATCATTACCAATAAGAAGGCTAAAGGAAAGAAAGGGGCTTTAGTTGGGATATTCCACGGAACTAAAGTGGAGCCTATTATCGAACAACTCTTGAAGATCCCAGCAAAGAAGCGTGCTAAAGTGAAAGAGATCACCTTGGACATGGCAAACTCTATGAAAACGATCTCCACTAAATGTTTCCCGAAAGCCATCCAAGTAACAGACAGGTTCCATGTACAGAAGCTGGCAATAGAGGCGCTCCAAGATCTTCGTATCAAATACCGATGGGAAGCTTTGGATCAAGAAAATGAACAGATAAAGCTATCTAGAGTAGCCGACAAAGAGTTTAAACCCGTAACTTTTTCTAATGGTGATAGCTCAAAACAACTCCTAGCCAGGAGTAGATATCTACTGTATAAATCCCCAGATAAATGGACTCCAAATCAGAAAGAGAGGGGACAGATATTGTTTAATGAATACCCAGAATTAAAGAAAGCTTATGGACTTGTTCAAGGCTTAAGGAATATTTTTAACCAAGCCATAGATATTAAAGTAGCTTACACCAAACTAGCCCACTGGTACAAAGATGTAGAGGAGTCAGGATTTAAGAGCTTCCAAACGGTAGCCAATAGTATTACTTTAAATTACCGCTCTGTACTCAACTATTTTTTAAACAGAAGTACAAATGCTTCAGCAGAATCCTTTAATGCCAAAGTAAAGGCTTTTAGATCACAATTTAGGGGAGTCAGGAATACGGAATACTTCTTATATCGCTTGATTAAATTATATTCTTAAAATGGTAAAAACCCAACTTTTGGACTTGATCC
>NZ_JALKBB010000076.1:0-1358 GCF_023016025.1 Arenibacter sp. S6351L
ACCGAAGGTACCTACGATGTAGCGGCCACCACCACCGACCTGGCTGGCAACACTGCAAACGATACCACTACGGACGAACTATCCATAGACCTTACGGATCCTACGGCACCCACCGTAAATACCCTGTTGACAAACGATACTACCCCGACTATTACCGGGACTGCGGATTCGGCCGATGTGCTTACCGTGACCCTGAACGGGACCACCTATACCGAGGGCGATGGCAACCTCACCGATAACGGGAACGGCACCTGGACCCTTACCGTGCCTACAGGGAGCGAACTGACGGAAGGCACCTACGATGTAGCGGCGACCACCACCGACCTGGCCGGCAACACTGCAAACGATTCCACTACGGACGAACTATCCATTGACCTTACGGATCCTACGGCACCTACCGTAAATACCCTGTTGACCAACGATACTACCCCGACCATTACCGGGACTGCGGATTCCGCCGATGTGCTTACCGTGACCCTGAACGGGACCACCTATACCGAGGGCGATGGCAACCTTACCGATAACGGGAACGATACCTGGACACTTACCGTGCCCGCAGGGAGCGAACTGACGGAAGGCACCTACGACGTGGCCGCGACCACCACAGACCTGGCCGGCAATACCGCCGATGATACCACTACGGACGAACTATCCATAGACCTTACAGATCCTACGGCACCTACCGTAAATACCCTATTGACCAACGATACTACTCCCACCATTACCGGGACTGCAGATTCGGCCGACGTGCTTACGGTCACCCTGAACGGGACCACCTATACCGAGGGCGATGGCAACCTTACCGATAACGGGAACGACACTTGGACCCTTACCGTGCCCACAGGGAGCGAGCTGACGGAAGGCACCTACGATGTAGTGGCCACCACCACAGACCTGGCCGGCAATACCGCCGATGATACCACTACGGACGAACTATCCATAGACCTTACGGATCCTACGGCACCTACCGTGGACCCCCTGTTGACAAACGATACTACCCCCACCATTACCGGGACTGCGGATTCGGCCGATGTGCTTACTGTTACCCTGAACGGGACCACCTATACCGAGGGCGATGGCAACCTTACCGATAACGGGAACGATACCTGGACCCTTACCGTGCCCACAGGGAGCGAACTGGCCGAAGGCACCTACGATGTAGCCGCCACCGCCACCGACCTGGCAGGCAATACCGCCGATGACGTTACCGTGGACGAACTATCCATTGACCTTACGGATCCTGTTGCCCCCACAGTAAATACTCTATTGACAAACGATACTACTCCCACCATTACCGGGACTGCGGATTCGGCCGATGTGCTTACCGTGACCCTGAACGGGACCACCTATACCGAGGG
>NZ_JALKBB010000077.1:0-1310 GCF_023016025.1 Arenibacter sp. S6351L
ATGGCATCGAAGCTCGATTTGTCCACCCAGGCCACGGTACCCACTGCATCGGTAACCAATACCTTATCGGTTCCACCACTTAATATGTTTTCTGTCTGTACCGCATCGTCCGCCAACTTCGCATTAGTCACGGCATCATTGCCCAATTTTACTGTAGTAACCGCTCCATCGGCCAGTTTGGCCGTTACTATGGAAAGATCCTCCACCTTGAAAGGATCCAAGGTTGTGCCCACGCCTGTAATTGTTATTTGGTCAGCAATGGCTGTAAAGCTGGATCTGTTAACCCAAGCTACAGTACCAACGGCGTCCGTAACCAACACTTGGTCCGCACCCCCACCTAATATATTTTCTGTCTGAACGGCGTTGTCCGCCAATTTTGCATTGGTAACAGCGTCGTCCCCAATTTCCAATACTACATCACCCAACAAAGCATTTACATCTCCACTCACGTCAATGGTAGTGGATGTAATATTACCATCACCTGAAAGATTACTTAAATCGGCATTAAAAGTTCCCCCATTCTCTAGGGTAAGTGTCAATTGATTGTTAGCGGGATTAAAGCTAAATACCTGAAGTTGCTGGCTATCCGTAGAAGTGAGCTCCCAAGAGTCCCCATCCCAAAAGTAAATTGTTCCTGTATTTGTATTTACATAAATATCCCCAACATCTGCACCAGTAGGTGTGGTTGTTCCAGGCGCGGTGACGAGTGTACCACTCAAAACCTCACAATTACACTGGTCTTCCAAATTTACTGTGGTTTGCGCCATAGCAAATCCAGAAATTAGAAATATGATTAATAAAATCCCCTTCCTCATGGTATATACTTTACTTAAGTTGGTCATTGTTGGTGTGGTTTAATATTCGAAAATGCCCAAAACTGCTGTAATTGAACTAAACCTATTTATAACACCCTACAAAATTAGCCGTATACATGGCAGTGAGAAATAAATGTTGTGTAACGCTATATTTGTACTGTCTATACATGGATAATTGAGGTTTTGATTTATCTTAAGGCCTATTTTAGAGGGATATCACTCGTCGATTATCCCAATAATAGCAACACTTGCCGAAATTCAACTGTAAGAAAAATCTGTGGATAGAGCGGCTTTAAATCCGGGAAAATTCACCAATTCTTTAAAAACCCTGGGGTTAAATTTAGATAGATTTTCATGGTGTTATCCTCTTTGAAAAACGAAAATTACCTACTCTTGAAAGTTTAATGAAACATATGGAAAGTAGTACAATGAAGAATACCCAAAAACTATCAATAAACTGATTTACAGTATTTTATATATTTGAAAAAAAAAAAA
>NZ_JALKBB010000078.1:0-1274 GCF_023016025.1 Arenibacter sp. S6351L
TGGTCTTGCTACATTTGTTGGGACACTTAGTTAAGGGCAATATTGAAAAATCCTTAACTTGGTAAAACGATGAAAGAAAACAGAAGAATCTACAGTAAAGAATTTAAACAAAAGGCGGTGGAATTGAGCCACGTTCGTGGCAATGTGAACGATATTGCCCGTGAACTGGGTGTCAGATCGGAACTTCTCTATCGCTGGAGACGAGAGTTTGCCCATGATCCTTCCCTGTCCTTTAGTGGCAACGGGAATAAACAGCTCACCCCGGAAGCAAAAGAAGTTTCCAGGTTAAAAAGGGAGCTCGCCGATGTAACCATGGAGCGGGATATCTTAAAAAAGGCGATAGGCATCTTCTCCGCGAGCGACAGGAAATCTACCAATTCATGAAGGACCACCGATTGGAATTTCCTGTTGGGAAGATGTGCAAAGTTTTTAAAGTGAGCAAAAGTGGGTTTTACAGAAGTCAAAGAATGCTTCCTTGCGACCGGGACAATGAGAACCGGATGCTACTTTTTCAAATTGGGCGGATACACCAGAAAAGTAAGGCGACCTATGGAAGCCCGCGGATAACCGATGAGCTCAGGGCCCAAGGATTCGATGTGTCCAGGCCACGGGTGGCCCGGCTGATGAAACAAAAAGGTATACGGGCCGTGCATGCTAAAAAGTTTGTGGTCACCACCGATTCCAAACACAAATATCCGGTGGCAGAAAACAAATTGGACAGAAACTTTTCAGCGCAAGCTAAAGCCCGGGCCTGGGTATCGGACATCACCTACATAAAGACCGGGAGGGGATGGCTTTACTTAACGATAATTATTGACCTTTTCGACCGTAAGGTCATAGGTTGGTCACTCAGTAGCGATCTGAGTGCCGCAAACACTTGTATGGCCGCATGGAGAATGGCTGTTAAAAACAGACCGCTTTCGGGAAAATTGATATTCCATTCGGATAGGGGCGTACAATATGCCTGCAATGCCTTTAGAAACCTATTGGGCAGTTATGAAGGAGTTCAGCAGAGTATGAGCAGGAAAGGGAACTGTTGGGACAATGCCGTTGCGGAAAGCTTCTTTAAATCCATAAAGGTAGAACTCATATACAGGACCCGTTACAAGAGAAAAGAACAGGCCGCTATATCTGTGTTCGAGTGGATAGAAACCTGGTATAACCGAAACAGAAGACATTCAGCTCTGGGTAACCGCACAATACTAGAATTTGAACAAATAATGCAATTTAAAAATGTAGCTTAACTTTTTGTCCCGTTTTTTGTTGCAAGTTCA
>NZ_JALKBB010000079.1:0-1248 GCF_023016025.1 Arenibacter sp. S6351L
AAATCTCCCGATAAAGTGTAGAAAATGCTCGGTGAGTGAAAACCGGGCCAGGAAACGCTAATCGATGTTAATGGTATTTAATCGGTAATTCTTACAGTATTTTAGATCTAAAAATCATTAACCGGTCAGAATTTGTAGTAAAAAACTTGTAAATAGTAATTGATTAAAGATATGTTCTCCCGTTAATCTACTTCGTCATCATTCCCAGGACTCCCCTCTTCAATACCAAATACAAATATGAAGTGTAAATGAGTTTTGGAATTAAATAGGATCAATCCCAAAAGTTGTGTGTGTGTGTGTGTGTGTGTGTATTAGAAAAAGATAGAATAGACTATACCAGGGTTCGTGTTCTGTTCATTTTTTGCATCGCCCAAAAAACGAACCAAAAAACGCTGGGCTGATTTCAAATTTCTTTAAATCCACGCACTTTCCACGGCCGCACCGCCCAGGCCACTTTCACTAAGGTGAAATGTTCTATGGACGGCTTCCTTTGCCCTATGTTAAAACCACTTGATTTAAGACGAATTAAAAAATAGGCCGTTTCTTTGTTCCGTCAATTTATAGAGTTCATAAAAATCATTATCCGCTATTTAATATCGTTGAACATTGTCCTTAAAGTCCATTGTTGGGTAAATCTTCTTCCGTAGAGGAGATGACATGGCCGTAAAGAATTATTGAAGCCTTGGAAATAATTTAGGCCATGGCATCGGTCCATAAAATTCCAAGATTTTATGGACCACCTAGCGAAGAAGGGTCTTTTCTTTTGTTTCGTTTTCTTTGGACAAGCAAAGAAAATGAAAGAATAATTTCAACAAAAGTTTCTTTCGGTTATCCCCAATAATTAAAGCTAAAATCAAAAAACAAAATAAATCATGTTAATTCGAATTTTTGAAGAAACACAACAATTAAGCATGATTCAAGATAACCTTCATGCTACCTAAGTATTCGTATATCCATAGCAAAATCGGAAGAAACCTCATTAAGCAAAAAGAAGTAATTCAAATCATAATAAGATTTCCATTGGTTAGACACCAATAGGTTTATATACATACTATGTTCTTCCCAAATGTAAATAGATATAATATCAGAACTTTTTGACTAAATAATAGTTCTTAAAAAGAAAACGATGTGATTAAGCCAATTTAGCTTTGTTCAATTTAGTAGAGAAAGACAATTCTTTTTTAACCCTAGAATTTTTGAACATGTACAAACGAGCTACTTTGTTTTCGTTTTTAACAGAAACTTCAT